>JBBIRM010000083.1:0-2253 GCA_037441765.1 Deltaproteobacteria bacterium
ACATCCCTCATCGCAAAACCTTTATATCTGGGCATGCTAAGAATTTCTGCAGCATATTGAGATCCATAACCACAGTGCCTATTCCAGAACCAACTATACATAGGAGTTAACAGTGGAACAGAGTGGGTTCCATCGAAAAACCAGGAATTAATATCTGATAGATCGACCTCTTTATCAAAATCAAAACCTGGTACTGAATCCCATAACTTTACCTTTTCAACAATCTTTTCTTTCATTTTACCCTCCTCCTTTCTTTTGCCAAGGTATTAGATTTATCCTTGTGCCTTAGCCAATCTTAGAGCCTCATCTCAACCACCCCCTCTCTCATCGTCCCCCGAACACAGCGGACATGGTAGAAATTGGTTTTGTAGTAACTGAGCACATAGGCACCATCGAACATCACAATCCATGCGCTCTTTGTATCCTGTTCAAATGTAGTGGATGACCAATAGGAGAATTCATCTCTAAAAGGGACATCATCTCTAATCGTTGCCCTTCCATCCGAGCGCATCTTTGTTCGATCAAGAAGCGATTCCAACTCAGCAATGGTAGGGATTCTCCAGTCATCCTTTCCATCCAATGAAAGTGATTTTGCATACAGTTGGGCTTCGTGCCAGGTCATTTTGCCTGGAGATTCCATCTGCCACTCGAGACCTGTCTTAGGATCTTTCCAAATCAGGGTTTTTCCTTTTCCGCCTTCATTGCAAATAATCATTATGAAAAGATTGGATGTAATACTGGTTTTGACAATTAATAAATTTTTCCATGGAGTTTCTCACAGGCTTGCATAAGCCTCTTTTGGGAATTCCTTTGGATTCCCCCAGTAGATACATCGAGTAGGACAAATGGCAAAGCAAGCAGGAACCTCTCCCCAGCCTCTTTTTTCAATACAGAGGTCACACTTCACCGCTTTTGTCTTCTCATGGTCGAATTGCATCACATCATACGGACAGGCCTGGACACAACAACTTCCACAAGAGATACATCGTTTCGCTTCTTGGATCGTAGTCTTCTTCGATAATCCCTTTTGAACTTCACTAAAACTCTTTACCCGCTTCTTCGGGTCTAAGGATTGGATTTGCACTCTGTGAGAAGGATCATATCTCTCTTTCTGTGGCTCCTTAATCGCAACAAATTCTCTATCCCTCCCCAAGTGGAGGTTCTGTCCTTTAAGGTAACGATCAATCGAAAGGGCTGCCTCCCTTCCATCTGCAATGGCTTCGATCACACTCCGAGGACCCCTTACCGCATCTCCTCCTGCAAAGATATCAGGATCGTCACTCTGAAGGGTTAAGGGATCGACCCATAAGGTTCCCCATTCGGTCAGTCTGCAGTTGCACTCCGGTGTTAGACAGCACCAGTCATATTCCTGTCCAAGGGCAGTGATTACAGCGTCTACTCTCATTCTGAATTCAGAATTAGGGATGGGTTCAGGTTTTGGACGACCGCTCTCATCAGGTTCTGTCAGACGCATCCTGACACATTCTATGGTCTGGATTTGGCCATTTTTCCCGATAAACCTTACAGGTTGTGTCAATGTATGAATTGGAATCTTCTCCTCTTTGCACTCTTTGATCTCTTCAGGACGAGAGGGCATTTCTTCTAAGCCACGTCTATAAATGATAAAGGCCCTCTCTGACCCAAGCCTCCGGGCAGACCTCACCACATCCATGGCTGCATTGCCACCACCGACCACTGCTACTCTCTTTCCAAGTTTAATTGGTTTTCCAAGATTAAGAGCCTGAAGATAATCCAATCCCTTGTAGACCCCTTTTAGGTCCTCACCCTCAATCCCAAGACGGGTGCTCTCTTGTGCACCTATCGCAATGAAAAATGCACAAAATCCATCCTTCCTTAATTGGGCAATCGTTTTATCTTTACCTATCTCGACATTGGTCTTCATGGTCACGCCCATTTCTCGAAGAAGGTTGATCTCCACCTCTACAATCTTCTTGGGAAGACGATAAGAGGGGATAGCCAATGTGAGCATTCCGCCAAGTACATGGGCCTTTTCAAAGATCGTTACCCTATATCCTTCCTGGGCAAGATAGTAAGCACAGGTAAGACCCGCAGGACCTGATCCAATAACGGCAACCTTCTCTTTTTTTCTACCTTTGATCTGGGGGATATAACGTTGGTCTGCTTTGAGATCCAGATCAGCCAGAAAACGCTCAATGGAGCGGATTGAGACAGGTTCGTCTATCTGCTCACGGTTGCAATTCAATTCGCAAGGATGGTGGCAGACTCTGCCAC
>JBBIRM010000083.1:2297-12019 GCA_037441765.1 Deltaproteobacteria bacterium
AGCATCTTGTATTTTTCCTTTGGAAGATAGGTTAACAAATCCCTGGACGTCGATATGTGCAGGACACTCCACCTTGCAGGGAGAGACCTGTTGTTTCTCTTTTCCAGATTTTCCAATCACTGCATCACAGCCATTACATTTATCCGGGTCAACGAAAACAACCTTTGTCTTGGGATCAATAGAGATTGCATCTTCTGGGCAGGCAATTTCGCATGGAGCATCATCACAATGATGACAAAAGAGGGGTTTAAAGAAGGGGTCACTTTCAAGCACCCTGATCAACCTTGGCCCTACACCCAGCCCGTGCTCCTGTTTGCAGGCTACTTCACAGGCATGACAGCCCATGCATTCAGTCTCATTAAACATCAGCGATACTTTTGGCATCGATTCCCTCCTGACTCTATTCTTCACAAGGAGCGATATTGCACAAACAAACCCTTAAATTTGTTGACCCCATGGCAGGATCCAGTGTCTCATAAGCATTATTCGTCAGGATGTTGACATTGGAGATATCCCAACCATGGCCCGGATCTTTCATCTCCGGGTACCACCAACCATGTTCGCAAACTATCACCCTTGGATCGATATTTGAATTGAGTTTTGCCCTCTGTTTGATCCTTCCCCTTGGAGAGGAGATATAGACCCACTGGCCATCTTTAATGTTATGTTTTTTTGCTGTCTCTGGGTGGATCTCACAAATGGGATCGGGTCTAATCTCTCTCAGCCATGGAATCTGACGATTGGCCGAATGGAAGAAGGTGGGTGTCCTAAGCCCTGCATTCAGGATATATGGATATTCTTTAAGGAGGTGGGGTGTTGAATAAGGACTTTCTGGAACCTCCACATACTTGGGCAAAGGGTCATAGCCCCATTTCTCAAGAATGGTTGAATAGAGTTCAACTTTCTTTGTTGGGGTTGAAAAGCCCCTCTCTTTATACTTATAGTAGACCATCTCTCCCCTAAGATATCCCTTCTCTTTAAACTGCTCCCAGGTAAGGCCAGAGGGTTCGAGCAGATAATTTAGTGCATCTTCTACTGTTGGCCACCACGGCTGTCCCATTCGCTTTCCAAGTTCTAAAAAGATCTTATGATCCTGCCAGCATTCTCCGATCTGGACACACTTTTGTCGGGCCAAGACATAACCATGTCGTTTCCAGTTGTCTGCGACATGATTCTGTTCAAGCCAGGTGGCTGAAGGAAGAAAGATATCTGCCAATTCTGCGGTTGGAGTAAGGAAGAGATCGATCACCACTAAAAACTCCAGACTCTTCAGGGCTTCATAGGCCTCTTTGGCATTGGCACGTGTGATCACTGGGTTACTGCCGCATAAGATTCCTGCCTTAAGAGGGTAGGGATTTCCAGTGAGAATGGCATCCCAGGCCTTCTTCGGGTTGATGAGGGCAACCCTGGCGCCAAGTTTGAACTGGTCTCCACCAAGCCTCTTTGCCTGTTGCTCGGGTGATAGATCCTTATGCCTTGCAAATTCAGAGACTGTGCGAGTTGGAGGATTGACAAAGAGTGCATTACCACCTGGTGCATCAAGATTTCCTGTGATGGCCATCAGTCCAGTGGTTGCCCGAGTGTAATTCACACAATTAATCGTCTGTTCTGTAGGTACACCCCAGTGGATGCAGGCAGGTTTGGTGGTGGCATACATACGGGCAGCCTTGCGGATAAGGTCTTTATCCACCCAGGTGATCTCCTGAACTTTTTCAGGAGGGTAATCCTTCAATACCCTTTCTTTAAATGGCTCCCAGCCATGGATGTAATTTTCTACAAACTCCTTATCATAGAGTTCTTCTTCGATAATGACGTAATGAAAACCCAATGCTAAGGCAGCGTCTGTTCCTGGACGGATCTGGAGCCAGAGGTCTGCTTTGTTTGCAATGAATCCCTTTCGGGGATCGATGCAGATCAATTTTGCCCCTTTTTTGTAAGCCCTCCATAAATTCTCTCCCTTATATTCATCAGGATTTGTCCAAAGAGGGTTGCAGGCCCAGATCACGATACATTTAGGTTCACCCTCATAATCGGCAATAGGAAGGGTTCCACAGGTAATCAGCGTTGAACCCACCCTCGACACATAACACATATGGCCTGCGGTCAAGACATTTGGAGTACCAAGGAGATTTGCAAATCGGTAGAGGTGGCTTTCGTAATCCCTTCCAGTTCCCTGACCTACGACAATGGATTCAGGCCCATATTCTTCAATCACCTTCTTAAATTTTTCAGATATGGTATCGAGGGCTTCATCCCAGGTGATTCGTTCCCATTTACCTTCTCCCTTTGCTCCTGCTCTCTTCATGGGATAGAGGACCCTATCAGGATGGTAAGCCAGTTGAGTGATTGCTAACCCCTTGCTACAAAGGGTCCCATGGCTGATGGGCGAGTCTGGATCTGCTTCAACCTTTATGACTTTTCCATCTTTAACATGGGCAATGACCCCACAGCCCCCATGACAACTCCGGCAGGCGGTTCGAATCTTCTTTACCTCTTCCATCATCTTCCCTCCTTGACCCTTTCGGGGGTGATGAAATTGAGGATATAAACAAAGGTCAGGATGATCTCTGCATTCTTGTGGATGGCAGGATTATCCCTTGCCAAGGTCTGAATCCTCAGAGCACTTTCTTCGATCTTCTTAATCTCCTCTCTAATCTGTTCATTCATTTTTGTTCCCTTCCCTTAAGTCTTTAAATCTTTTTGCCTTAAGCATATATCTTGGAAGCGATCCAGGTGGCTCCATGATGACATTGAACGTCAAATTGGTTGCAATCTTAAGGGCCTCCTGAAGTCGAGTTTTAGTCTGTTCAATAGCGGTCACTGTGAGATTTGGATTTGGTTCTACCCTGAGGGTAACGACATCCATCAGACCTCTCCGTTCTACAATAATCTCAAATTCCTCGATTTCCTGGAAGTCCTTCCGAAGCACTTCTTCCACAGTCTTTGGAGAGAATAGAACCCCACGAATCTTTCTAAGATCATCAATCCTTCCAACAACCTCTCTGATCTTTTTAGATGTCCTCCCACAGGGACAGGCCCTTTTACCTTTGACAACAAGGTCTTTGGTGTTAAAGCGGATCAGGGGAAAAGACCTGCGACCAAGTGGAGTGACGACCGCCACTCCAATCTCCCCTTCCTCTACCTCCCTGCTAAGCGTTTCACGATCAAGAATCTCTACAAGGAAGAATGGTTCAATAATATGCATCCCTTCTTTAGTCTCACACATTCCAGCCCATGCACATGGTTCCGTTCCTCCAATATGGTCAAAGACATGACAGCCAAAAAGTTCTTCCAATCTTTTCCGGGTGGAGGAGGGCATGGGTTCCCCTGCGCAAAGCATCCTTTCAATCCTGAGAGAGGCAGGGTCGATCCCCATTGCTTTTGCTTCCTCTGCAATGTGGAGTCCGTAAGTAGGTGTGTTCATCATCGCATTGGCTTTGACTTCGAGGATTTTATGAATCCTTCCTCTGGTATCGAGGCCACCCCCTGGAATGAGCTCACAGCCAACCTTCTCTGAGGCATAGTGACCTTCCCAGAAGGCCACATAGACATTGTAGACAAAGGGAAGGAATACTCTGTGATGGGGTCTAAAACCTGCCATATATAGGATGTGACACCACGCTTCAATCCTCCATTGCCAGCTTTCATAAGTTTCGGGTACATAGATCGGTTTTCCTGTTGTTCCACTGGTCTGCCGGAATGTGGTTACCTCCTCAATCTTTCTACCCAGGAGTCCTCCATAGGGAAAGGGTTCCATCTCCTGATATTTCCTCATCTCCTCTTTTTCTGTAAGAGGGATTTTTTTAAGGTCATCCATTGATGTGATCTCTTCGGGTTCAATCTCTTTTAATTTATCTTGATAGAGTTTGGAATTATTCTTTGCATAGGAGAAAATATTTTTAAAATAAGAGATCTCAATTCGATTCAGTTCCTCCTCAGGAAGAGTCTCAAGATAAGGATTCCAGTATTTCATTTAAGGAGCCTCCTAGTATATTATGTATTGATGTCCATTGGTAAAATGATCTTTGGAATTATTAATTATCATACCAACCAAAGTCATTGACGGCTTTGGTCATCATCCAAACGTTGTAAGGGGGTGCCTTAGGAGGTAGTTCACAGCCTGCTGAGAAGATAAACCCCCCTGGGATATTTTTCCCTTTCAGTATAATTTCTTTGGAGACTTCGTAGACCTTCTCCGGTGGACCAATCTGGATGATAGCCGGTTCAAGGTTTCCAAAGGCTATATCCTTGGGGAAGTACTCTGCCACCCTTTGGAGGTCAACCTCGTGTCCAACACTGATAATGCCTGGATCTCCCATATCACATTTCGCCCAGAAAGGAAGATTGAGATTCTGCTCTCCACAGCAATGGAAGAAGAAATGTTTGTATCCCATCTCTCTAAGTTTATCATGGAGTTCTTTAATGTAAGGAAAACAGAACTGCTCAAATTGTTTGGGAGAGATGATTTGATTGGAATGGGAAGGACCACCTACCAATGGAGTTAGCCTTTCTGTACCAAAAATATCTGCATATAGTTTGGCCAGGGCGATCTTAAAATCTGTGAATACTCTAAAGGCATAGTGGATCAATTCAGGTCTCTTGATCATCCACCTGCATGTCCTCTCTATTCCTATGACCGAGCCAGCACTGTCCATTGGCCCAAAGCAATTCGGTGCAACGATCAATCCATCAAACTTCATAGCATAGGAAATCCCTTCTATCATTTTAGGAATTGCCCCAACCTTTTCCAGATGATCAGGGATTTTCAGGTTATAGACATCCTCCTCCTTCTCCACCGCATAACGTATAACAATTGGTGCTTGAGAATATTCACTGCTGGGAGGTTTGATTTGCCCCCCGAACTCCTCTGCAGGGAAAGTGGTTCCAGAGAAACTTACTGTCTGTGTGGGATACCATCCGTACTGCTCAGAGGTCCAGCGCTTTGAGTCAATCCTCTTTTTTGGATCTGTATACATTTCGCTGATCGTGTAGCCCACATTTAATCCAGAAAATCCAATAGCCATGAACATAAGGGGAACCCGATCCGGTTTCCGGCGATTCCAGAGTGCCTCCATCCGTTGCGTGTCGGGTAACGTATCACTCATCCTTGTTCCCTTATTTTTTTAATGAATTTTTATAGATAATGCATTTACAGGGTTCATCAATCGGTTTTCCTGTGTCATCGTATTGTCTTCCCCATTGCACCTCAATATTTAATCCCAATTCTTTAAACATCTCGCCCCAGATGGCCGCGTGGATACAGTAATAGGGAACCCCTTCCTGATTGAAGCACCAGGGATATGCCTTTTTCGTAAGGGCGTTCTGTTTTTTTGCTATCCCATCCTTTAGGAGCCTACCCCCATTGTTACAAGCAGTGATGACAACGGAAAACTTTTCATCGTCTTCTTCAACATGGAATTCGCTATACATGGGTTTATGTATATCGCAGATCGCCTTTACTCGTTCTTCAGTCGATAGTTCCTTCCAATTTTCAAAAATCGAACGCCACCTGGATAACCTCTCCCGTGTGAAATTTTCCAACCACTCCTCTCCATTTGCCTCAGCCAATTTTCCATGCATCAAACTGATCGTATTAACAAATCCATCATGCATGCCACGAAACATCTCATATAGCTCATTAACATATTTGAGGGCTTCTTCAGTTTTCCCTGATTTTATCGCCTCAACCAATTTTTCTTTAGGGCCAATGTTAAAGTGGTCTCTCCTCTTCATCCATTTCTCCCTTTTCTTGAGGGCCTACTAAAATAGTTTTTTTATTTTCTTGAAAAACTCATCTTGGCTCTCAATAGAACAGAACCTTTTTGGGGCATCTCGAAGGGAAGTGATGTTTTCCCTGATTAGAGATAGATTACTTCTTTTTTGCTTCTAAGATCTCCTTTATCTTTGGAAGGTTCAACCTTTTAACCTTATTCTTCTCCCTTATCTTATCGGCCATAGCAAAAATGGCATAATCCCGATCCAGAATGGAGTTTCCCCATTCGTCATCTTTTACGATTTCAAGACGCTCATAAGGTGGATTCCACCAGTCATCCTTTGTTTTCATGCCTCTGCGACCAAAGTCTCGACCTGGGCCAGTAAATCGAATCCATAAAGGCGGGAATGAGAGCATTTGGGCTCTTCTTGCCCCTGAAAAGGGTCTAAACTCCTCCCTACCTGAACTGGGTTCGAAATACCATCGCTCCTTACACGGCCCTAACGGTAAAACGACAATCATATTGCAGTCAGGCATATGCCCCATCCGTAGGAAGGCTGTTCCAGGGATCATGGCCACCCGACTCTCTACGTTGTAGCGATGGGCAGCTGCAGCAGCCCAATCGACCATGATCCCAAACTCAACCAGTCGCCAAATGCAACTTGGCCCCTTCATCAACCACCCCCATGGTTCACCCCCAGTTTCATTTAACCTATTTTGATAGTTGATTACAGCCTCACGACATGTTTTAAAACCACAGGCTCCACAATCGAAACCAATTTCATTACATCTGAGGCAGCGAGTTGACTCAAGTAGAGATTCCTTTTCGCTGAGGCCCAGTTCAACCTCATTAAAACCAGAAAGCGATTGGTCAACAGGTAAAAGAGGCATAATGGCCTTCTTGGGTGGCTCACCTAAGTTTTTAAGTGCTTCTTTTGCAGGGGATGTCTCGGGTATCTTTTCCTTAGGGGCCAACACCTCATCGATTATTCCCAACCCACCCAAATACTGATCTATCCAGGAGGCTGCCTTTCTTCCTGAAGCAACAGCCTCAATAAATGAGGCAGGTCCAGTGACTGCGTCACCTCCTGCAAAAACCCCTTTCTTCTCTGTAGATAGTGTGATCTCATCTATTTTAATCGTGCCATTGCTGGAAAGAGAAAGGCCAAAGTTTTGAGGGAGGTCAATAGATTGACCAGTTGCAACAATCACCGTATCCACTGATAAAGAAAATTCGCTTCCTTCAATCGATTCTGGAATAGGTCTACCTGTTGAGTCAGGAGGACCAAGTCTCATTCGAACACATCTCACCTCAAGTTTCTCAGCCTTTCTAATGGATGTAGGAGAAACTAAGACCTCTATCTTTACCCCCTCTTTTTGGGCCTGTTCTATGTTTTTCCGATGGGCAGGCATTTCAGCCAAAGAACGTCTATAGAAGATGGAAACCTCCTTTGCTCCAAAGCGAAGGGCAACACGTGCGACATCTACCGCCGCATTGCCACCGCCTACTACCAAAACCTTTTCTCCAACCTTAACTTCCTTACCTGAATTGGCCTTCTGAAGAAAAGAAAGACCCTCAACAACTCCAGGTAAATTCTCTCCCTCGATTCCCAATTTTTCCGGACGATGGGCACCAATGGCCACAAAAACAGCATCGAATCCATTTTTTAAAAGATCATCAATGGAGTCTACCCTTGTCCCAACTTTTATCTCTACCCCAATTTCTTTGATCATATTGATCTCTTTGTCTAAGACCTCTCGAGGTAGACGATATTTGGGGATTCCTAAGCGGAGCATCCCTCCGGGTTCAGAAGAGGCTTCGAAGATGGTGACCCCATGTCCGCACAATTTTCTTAAATAATAAGCAGCGGTCAGCCCTGCAGGACCAGAGCCGATGATGGCCACTCGCTTTCCTGTATCTTGCTTTGTTGAATGTGGGGTTTTTATCTCAGGGGCTGAGTCCATGGCAAATCGTTTGAGTGCCAGTATTGAAATAGGAAGGTCTCTTAACGTCCCACGTCTGCATTTACTTTCGCAGGGTGCATGACAGATGCGTGCACAAGTTGAGGCGAGGGGAACCTTTTCCCGAACAACTGCAGCGGCCTGATCATATTTCCCATCTCCAATGAGCCGAATATAGCGGGGAACATCAATGCCTACGGGACACGCCATCCTGCAAGGCGCCTTCACATCAGGGGTAACATCTGCGCCAATAAGCAGTAGAACCGGAGGCTGACCCAGATCATAGGCCAATTTATATGTTTCTCCAGAGAAGATGGCACCCCTTTTGTTAGCCTCTGTCTGGAGGCTGAAATAGTCTTCAAGGTCTTTATCCGTAAGAATCTCCATCTTAATTTCAGTCTTGCCAGTTAACCGTGGTGCATGGAGGGCTGACTGAGCACAATGTTGGGCAATCTGCAATAAACCTTCTTGGGCATACTGATTTCCGTCATATTTCGCCATAATGATTTCTCCTATCGCTTTTCTGAAGGATCTCCTAATCGATAATCCGTTCCTGTCACAGGCCTCAAGCCCAGTTGACTGACATTTCCGCGAATAGCATCGATTCCTCTTTCGAGGTTGATCAAGTGATAGTCGAGGCCAGGATCCGAGGCCTCAAATTTTGACCTCGCAGAAATTCCAATTCCAACGACCAACCCCGAATTTCTGCAATAGCCCAATTTTTGGGCAGCCATGCCCATGGTGATGAACGGCCGGGCATCCACATAAAGGTGGGTGGCCACCATAAGGGCACTGCCCACATTAAAACCAAGTTGATGGGCATAGGCGGCACATAGGGGGCCTTTAATGATTGTTTCAGACCTACGATCAGAAGTATCAATTAGCCCTGTGGACTGCTTCCTATGTTCATAAACAAAACTGCAATCAGGTCTTCCCGCACATAGACCACATTCCCCATCCCATGGATCGGAATAGGCACGGGTGTTTCCCAAAAACAAGAGTGCATCCACCCTGCGTGCCATTACCGCCTCATAAAGAAATATATGACGCTGAGATTCTGTCTCATAGGCTAATTCTTCCATCTTTCGGGCAATCTCCTCCTGTTCTTCTTCTCCATAGACAATCTCCCCTTCGATCATTGGGATTCCACCGATGCTGGGGGCAGTCATGGCTCCATTCATCATCAACCTGGCAGCCATTACTACATTCTCCCGCCTCTGTTGATCCGTAGGTGAAAAAGGGGGCCAATCTCTTACTGTAATCCTCGGCATAAACTCTCCTTTCTAAACTTTAACGTATGGGATAATGGTTTACTTTTCCCCTCCGATATTCTACTTGGTTGTAGATGTAGAGGGAAATGTGAATTGGCGTAAGCATTTTATATCGAGTCAAAAAATTTTGTCAAGTTTTTTTCTTGACAGATGTTTCCGTTTGGGATAAAAATCTTAAAAAAATGTTTCTAATTTGGAAACAAGGGAGATTTTATGGATGAAAGATCAATTGCCAGAAATATAAAGGAACTTCGAATGAAAAAAGGACTTTCACTCGAGGAACTGGCCAATTTAACCGGTCTTACAAGAGGATATCTGTCGAAGATAGAAAGATCGCACAGGGCCCCTCCACTATCAACTCTAAATAAAATAGCAAATACCTTAGGGGTTGAGTTGAACTTCTTTCTTCAAGAAAATTCAGAAGAGATTAAAGATACCCGCCTTACCATTGTCAGGAGAGGAAAAGGGAGAAAGGTTATAACTAAAGGGACCCTCTATGGTTATGAATATGAAGCAATAGCCTATAACAAACCAGGAAAAAACATGGAACCGTTTATTATTAAACCCGCTCTTGATAAGGAGGTTTATTTTCAGCACGAGGGAGAAGAGTTTATGTATGTATTGGAAGGTAAACATGAATTTAAATATGGAGGGAAGAAGTATATTCTAAAGAAGGGAGATAGCATCTACTTCGATTCCAGGGTTAGGCACACAGGTAGAAGTTTGGGAGGGAAAAAGGCAAAGGTTTTAACTGTTATTTATTCCTATAAAAGATA
>JBBIRM010000084.1:0-11865 GCA_037441765.1 Deltaproteobacteria bacterium
TTTGGTTTGTTGTCTTATTCTCACTGTTGACGTTATTTAAATTCAGAACATCCCGTTATCTTCTCCCAGCTCTTCCTCCTTTAGCAATAATGATTGGAGGCACATGGAGAAAGAAATTTGCTTTTTTACTTGCTCTCTTTTTAGTTACCATTTTTACATGGCATGCTCGAGAATACTACTGGATAAAAAGGGATAGCTTTTACTCACCCGGTATGATTCTTATACAGGAATTGAAACCCTTTTTGAAGGAATCACCACTATTTTTATATGGATTGGACATGAGTACAATTGAAGAAATAAATTTCTATTTGGATCCAGTAGAACCAATCCCTATTATTAAAACTACCGAAGGACTTTCGAAACATTTGAGGAAGAAGGAGAAAGGACTATTTTTAATGCCCCTCGAGGCCTATGAAGAAACTCAAAGTGGGCAGGATGCTCCAATGGTTTTTATCCAGGAATTTAAATATAAAAAAGGAAAATTAGTTTTAGCCTCCAATTAAAAAATCTTCCTGTGACAATTGATTGGCACTCTTTTCTAAAGAAAGGGTGATTAATCGATGGGAGGTTGGTTTTCTGATATTTGTATGAGGAAATGGCTCAATATAGCCCTAATCTTAGGACTCTGTTTCGTCCTCTATTTTCTAAATATAGGGCGATGGGATTTATGGAATCCGGATGAGCCGCGTTATGCCCAGGTAGCAAGGGAGATGGTCGGAGGGGGAGATTGGATTATGATGCATTTAAATGGGAAGATATATGCCGATAAACCTCCGCTTTTTTTCTGGTTGATTGCGGTTTCTTCTTTTCTATGGAACGGATTTACATCTTTTTCTGTGAGATTTCCGTCCGCTTTCTTTGGAACCCTTATCGTTCTCCTCACCTTTTTTATTGGAAATCGCCTTTATTCTTCCCGTACTGGATTTCTATCAGGGCTTGTCCTTGCGACCAGCATGGAGTTTGCTTATATTGCGACAAGGGCCAACATTGATGCGACACTCACTTTTTTCACAACAGCGTCGTTTTACTGTTTTGTTAAGTGGTACAAAGATTATTCCCCTCACCCTTCCCCTCTCCCCCAAGGGGAGAGGGAAAACGTTGGGGAAAGGGAGGATAAGAGGTCGATCATCATTTATGGATTCTATATCAGTATGGCTCTGGCGACTCTGACAAAGGGACCTGTGGGGTTTATCCTACCTCTTTTAGTTAGTTTTGTCTATCTCAGTGTTCAGAGAGATTGGAATGGTCTCAGGCAGATGAAACTCCTTCAGGGAATGGTCCTGTTCATCATCATCGTCCTCGCCTGGTATATTCCCGCACTCTTAAAGGGAGGAAGAGAGTATTTTAACCAGACAATCCTGCTTCACACAGTAGATCGATTTGCAAAAGGGTCGAGCCATATCAGGCCTTTTTACTACTACCTATATAACTTCCCTGCAGATTTTTTACCCTGGATCTTTTTCCTGCCCGTAGCCATTGCCTATGGTTTTTCAGATCGAAAAGCAGGGATCAAGAGGGAGTTCCTTTTCCTCTTCATCTGGTTTATCGTGGTATTTATCTTCTTCTCTTTTTCAAAAGGGAAGAGGGGACTTTATCTTCTTCCCCTTTTCCCGGCGGTTTCTCTGATGGTGGGAAAGTGGTGGGACGATTATATATCATCATCTATCCGAAACCTCCATCACCGATGGTTTACCATCCCCTACCATATCTTAATGGGACTTCTTTTAGGATTGGGGGTGGGCCTCCCCTGGGTCGTCTCAACGAGGTTTCCAAACTATTTGATTTATAGTCTACCGATCGGTTTCATTCTGGTGGGAGGAAGTATAGGCTTATTCATTCTCTATCATCTCAGATATCGAGCAGCCATCTTCTTTTTGATTGTAGGGATTATGGCAGGAGGTTTTTTCTATACGTTAAGGGTTGTATTCCCACTCATCAACCCTTATAAATCTGCCCGTTTTATTTCACAAGAGATTACCTCACGGATTCAGCCCGGAGAAAAGGTGGCTTTTTATGGTGATTTTGTCATTGCACCTTATAATTATTACACAAGTATTGTTCCCATCTTAGAAATTGAAAAGAAGGAGGAGTTAGTTCAATTTCTTCAATCGGGGGAAAGGGTCTTCTGTCTAATGAGATATAGAGATTTTGAAGAGTTTCATAAGATGGAGGGGAGACCAAGGATCGAGTTAATTGCCCGTAGGAATGTCGGAGGGGATGATATGGTTGTAGTTTCGAATAGATAAGATGGATTTGAAAACCAATGATGAAGATCAAATTGACATTTGAAATTAAACCGGTATGACCAAATTCACTGAAAAAACTGACACCATTGAACTCTCGGTGGTGGTGCCTGTCTTTAATGAGGAGGAGAACCTTCCAATACTGGTTCCCAAACTTGTTGAGGTTTTAAATCGTCTTGGGTTATCTTACGAAATGGTCTTTGTGGATGATGGGAGTTCGGACGCCAGCCGAGACATCCTCAGGGAGATGGCATTGCAGTATTCTTCTCTAAGGGTAATCGGACTTAAAAAAAATTGTGGCTTGAGCACAGCCCTAATTGCAGGGATAAAAGAAGCGAAGGGGCTGAAAATCGTTACTCTGGACTCAGATCTTCAGAATGATCCTGAAGATATTCCAAAACTTTTAGAATATTTAGATCGTTATGATATGGCCACAGGATGGCGTCAAAAAAGAGAAGACCCTTGGCTAAAAAAGGTTTCTTCAAAAATTGCCAATCGGGTTCGAAATTGGATAAGCGGGGAATCCATTCAGGACAGCGCTTGTACCCTTCGGGCTTTTAAAAAGGAGTGTGTAAATGACATTCCAATGTTCAATGGAATGCACCGCTTCCTCTCCACTCTGGTCAAAATGAAAGGGTATCTGGTGATTGAAGTTCCTGTTTCCCATCATCCGAGAAGGTTTGGAAAATCGAAATATAATATTCGAAATCGTATTTGGCGATCCTTTGTTGATCTCCTTGCAGTGAGATGGATGAAGCATCGGCAAATCAAATACGATATAGAGGAAAGGGTCTAAAAATGGATTGTCTTACATTTTTCGGTTTTGCAATCAATTTTTTTAGGGACCTTTCAGCCAAATATCCTCAGTTCCAATTGGACTTCTGGCTGATCTTTGGCTTCATTGGGCAGGCCATGTTTACAATGAGGTTTCTGGTCCAGTGGATTGCCTCAGAAAAAAAGAAGGAGAGTGTCATCCCAGTCTCATTCTGGTACTTCAGCCTTGCAGGGGGCTTGATCGTTCTGGCTTACGCGATCCATCGAATGGATCCAGTATTTATCCTGGCTTATTTACCAGGAAATTTTATCTATTTCAGAAATCTCTATTTTATCTATAAAAAGAAGGCATCTTCAAAAACTTTTGCTTAAAAGATATTCTATCGAGGTGAGAAAGAGGATATTTCAGGGGAGATTCAGTGGCAGAAAAAAGGAAATTTTGGAAGAGGTTCCGTAGGGTTCCGATATTTATTGGAGCCATTCTTCTGGTGATTTTTGCTAAACCCTATCTGATTGGAGGAATCATTGGTGGGATTTTAATCATCCTTGGAGAATCTATTAGAATCTGGGCAGCAGGCCATCTCCAAAAGAACGAGGTCCTCACTGTTACTGGCCCTTATGCCTATGTGAAGAACCCTCTTTACATTGGGACAATTCTGATCACAACGGGTTTCTGTATCTTTGCAGATAATATTTATCTCTTAGCGGTGGCCACTTTTATGTTCTGTTTTCATTACATCCCTTATAAAAAGAGGGTTGAAGGGGATCGTCTGAAAAGAATTTTTGGAGCCCGATTTGAAGATTATGATGAGAAGGTTCCAGATTATATTCCCAGTTTAAAACCCTATTCAGATCAAAAGGCCTCTTGGAAATTTAAAAATTTTATAGAGAACAGTGAGGAAGGAATTCTACTTTTGATTATCTTTGGAATCATCCTGATCCTGAGCCGTCCCTTTTGGGGGTCAATCTTTTAGGTTAAGGATATGAAGCCAAAGACTTTCTTCCATTATTCCATCTTTCCAATAGAGTGCCTTCAATGTTCATCGTTTACTTAAATGACACGAAAAGAGATTGAAAAAAATTCTATTTGCCTGGTGAGGGGACGTTTTGCAAAACCAGACCTGAATCGGGTCTCATTGGATGGAAAGACTTTTATGGTCAAAGATGTTCAGGGAAGAAATTTTTTCCTTCGGTGGACCCTGGGGCTCTGGTTAATCAAAAAAGAATGGAAGATCTATTCTAAGTTGAAAGGTATCAAGGGGATTCCAAAGGCCCTCGAAAAGATCGATCGCTTTGCTTTTGTCATAGAGTTTATTTCTGGAAGGCCCATTGAGCGAAATGAGAATCTTCCCTCCCTCTTCTTTTCTGATCTGATGAGGATTCTTAAGGAGATTCATATGAGGGGGGTGGTTCATTTAGATTTAAGGCATAAAGGTAACATTCTTCTAGGTGAAAATGGAGAGCCCTTTCTCATCGATTTTAACAGTAGTTTTTCTTTTAGGGTCGGGGGGATTTTTTACCGATATCTATTTCCTTTGCTCAGGTGGGTAGATTATGGGGGGTTGCTAAAATTGAAAGAGAGGGTTTCACCATCCTCTATGACACCCGAAGAAACCCTATTTCTTAAGCGATTTAATCGCCTCCGCAAACTCTGGATCTTCAACTGACCCCTCTTTTTCGAACTAAAAGGAAGAGTTCTTTTTGTTTGAGGGCCATCTTCCTCGCTTCTCTTTTACTTCCTTCGTGTTCATATCCAATCAGATGAAGAATCCCATGGATCATAAGAAGGTAGATCATCTCCATCGGGCTAAACCCGGATTTTCGGGATTGTCGTTTAGCCATCTCCACAGAGATCACTAAATCACCAAGCAGGTTTGGGTGGAGAGTAGAGAATTCTCCTTCTCTCATAGAAAAGGCAAGGACATTGGTGGGTTTGTCTCGACCGAGATAGCGTTGGTTCAAATCTTGAATCCGAGCATCATCGACCAACAGGATGCTAATTTCAGCATCAGGCAGTGCTAAGGCGGCCAATGTCGCTTGGACTGTCTTTCTTATTTTTCTTAAATCTATAGGGATGTGTTTTTGCAGATTTCGGATCCAGATCTTCATTGGTTTTCTTTAATGACTCAGTGGTCAGGGAGGAAGGGTAATCAATCCGCTGATGGAAGATAGCCGTGAGGATTCGTGTAAAGGCCTCTTCAATTTCCCTAAGATCTTTCAGCGTCAACTCACAATCCTCCAACTGCCCATCTAAAAAGATGCTGTTGATGATCCTTTGGACAAGGCCTTTAATTCGAGATGGAGTGGGTTCAGAGAGGGAACGGGAGGCTGCCTCCACCGCGTCAGCCAGCATAATTAATCCTGCCTCTTTGGTCTGAGGTTTAGGGCCAGGATAACGAAAATCCTCTTCCTTAAGAGGATTCATTTCCGGATTCTCCTTCTCCTTTGCTTTTTGATAGAAGTAGGAGATCAGGCTTGTTCCATGGTGCTGTTGAATGATGTTTGCAATCCGCTCACCCAAACGGTTTTCATTCGCCAGTTCCACTCCGTCCTTTACATGAGAGATAAGAATAAGGCTTGACATGGTTGGGGTGAGGTGATCATGCCTGTTTTCCAATCCCCCCATGTTTTCTATGAAATAGAGAGGTTTTTTCAACTTTCCAATATCATGGTAATAAGCACTCACCCTTGCCAGCAGAGGGTTGGCGGCGATTGACTTTGAGGCGGCCTCCGCCAGACTCCCGACAATGACACTGTGATGATATGTTCCTGGAGCTTGAAAAACGAGGTCTTTGAGTAGGGGGTTATCCATATTGGCCAATTCGAGCAGTTTGATATCCGTGGTGTAACCGAATAGGGCCTCGATCATGGGTGCGGTGCCTAAGACGATCACAGAGGAAAGGATTCCTCCTAAAAACCCCATCACGAGATCAGAAATGAAGACCATCTTGAATGGACTTCCTGAGATGAGGGAATAGGAGAAGATCATAATGATGTTAATTCCTCCTACAATAAGTCCTGCCTTGATCAAGATGCTTCTTTGTTCACACCTTGCCACTCTGTGAGCGCCAATGGCACATCCGATAAAGGCGAAGATGAAGAGGAAGAGTTGATTTCCCATTAAGGTTGCAAAGAAGTAACTTGAGAGAATGGCAAAGAAGATGGCTATCTCTGAATTAAGCACGATCCTGACCAGCATCGCACCGCAGGCGATGGGAAAGAGATAGGTATATGAAGAGGAGGGGATGGAAAGAAACTCTCCTCCTAAAATATCGGTGATCAATTGAAAGATTTTTAAAAAACCGATAAGCACAACCAGGGTGGAACAGAAGAAGAGGAGGTCTTTCGAGGAAAGAAAAACCTTTCGAATGTTCTTCGTAGAAAACTCATAGAGACTTGCAAGGGTGAGCAAGGTTAAAAGGCCTAAACCAATCAAGATAGAGAGGATGTGACTTCTCTCCATTGCATTTTTTAGGGCTTTGATTTTGAGAAGGTGTTCTTCCTGAACTCTCTCCCCTGCCCTTAAAATTATTTCTCCTTTTCTTACCTGATAATAGACCGGGCTGACTTTTTCCTTAGCGGTCACCTTTCGCTCCTCTGTCTCGTTCCTGTTAAATGTGATATTGGCTCTGAGGAAATGTTCAGCAATTTTTTGAACAATCAGTGAGGTATCTCTTCCCGAGGAAGTGGATAAAAGATCAGATTGGGCGCGAAGTTTAGCCTTCGCCTCTTTCACATCCAGGAAGCTAAAGGGAGGTAAACTTTTTCTTTCCTCCCGGGTCTGAATATTTCGAATGGTTACCCCCTTATCGGACTCAGGGTCGAGGAGCTCCTTGTCATTTACAACCCCTCTTTTCAGAATGGGAGAGATAAGTTTCAATGCATTCTCACCTATGGAAGGATCGAAATGTTCCCTTTCAAGGATCAACCACTCCTGAGGGCTAAGTGGAATTTTGAGTGTGGAATCCCATTCGTTTCTCCTCTTAAGAGTTTCCTCTGATTTTTTTCCACCTGTTCTAAAAGTTGAGGAGAGGAGTCCAAATGCGGAACGTATTCGATTCTCAGCATCTGTGAGTACGCCAGGGTCATAATCATACATAGGGAGAACAGATCTCTGCGCCTCTACCCTTTTTTCATAAGTTGATTTCTCATCCTCAACTAAAAGGTCCTGTGAAGATTTAATCTCCTTATGAGCGATGTCACCAATTCTATACTCTTTAATATGAAGTTTTAGTGATGGTGAGATCAAGAGGGTTAAGAGAAATGCTGTTCCAATTCCAATAAACCATTTTTGATATAGTGGGCTTCTTATCCTTTTTAACAAAAAAGGATGCCTTATTCCATTGGTGGTTTTGTGAAAGGGAAGATAGGTGATTAATTTTTTAAAAAAAGATTTCATAGATTCGTTTAATACGTAAGGGATTGTTCTCTGTGGCGTTGCCTTCTCTCTTCCGCTCTTTCGTAGGCCTTGATGATTTCTTGAACGAGGGGGTGTCTTACAACATCTTTATCAGAGAAGTAAATGAATTCAATCCCTTCGGTCCCTTTAAGGATCCCCTGGATTTCAACCAAACCCGAGACCTTATTCTCAGGGAGGTCTACTTGAGTGATGTCGCCCGTGATAACGGCTTTGGAGTTGAAACCCAATCGGGTGAGGAACATCTTCATCTGTTCGGGGCCTGTGTTTTGAGCCTCATCGAGAATGATGAAGGAATCGTTAAGCGTCCTTCCCCTCATAAAGGCTAAGGGAGCAACCTCGATGACCCCTTTTTCCAGGAGTTTGGAGGCCCGATCAAAATCCATCATGTCATGAAGGGCATCGTAGAGAGGGCGAAGATAAGGGTTGACTTTTTCGATAATATCGCCAGGGAGAAATCCCAATTTTTCTCCCGCCTCCACAGCAGGACGGGTGAGAACAATTCTTTCAACTTCCTGTTTCATAAGGTAAGCCACGGCCATTGCCATGGCAAGATAAGTCTTACCTGTACCCGCTGGACCAATTCCGATGACCAGATCATATTTTCGAATGGCATCAATATAACGCTTTTGATTTAAACTCTTGGGTGTGATCACCCTCTTTCTGGAAGAGATATAGATCGTATCTAAAAATATATCCTCAAGATTAACTGTCCGATCGTCGGAGATCATTCTAATGGCATAGTCTATATCTGTTGGATAGAGAGGGTATCCTTTCTTGAGGAGGCCATAAAGATCGTTTAGAATTCGAATGGCAAGTTGAACATCTAAGCCATCACCCTGGATGGTTAGGTCATTGCCTTTGGCGTTGATCCTCACCCCCACCGTTTTAGCAATGCGCTTTAGATTTTCATTGTGAGCACCGAAAAGGGTATGGGCAATCTGGAGATCGTCAAAAATAACCTTTTCGGTCAACTCGCCTTGGTTCTCTTTCAAAGAGGAATCTTCACTCCCCAATTGCCACTTTGAATTTTTCAATGGGCCTAAAATTCAAAAGATGACAATCTATTTATAAAATAATATCATTTTATAAAAAAGATTTCAATCGCTCCTGCCCCTTCTCCTTTTTACCTCTTCCACAATAGCAGGAATAATTTCCCCTGCTTGGCCGCGAATAAAGTAGTCAGATATCTGGTCTGTTAGTGGGGTGGGTTCCTTATTGATCTCAATGATGATTGCTCCCCTTTCCTTGGCTGTGAAGGGAATACTGGCAGCCGGATAAACTACAGCAGAAGTACCAATAACGAGGACAAGGCTACAGGAGATGGATTCTTTATAAGAATTCACTTGTGCCTCCCATGGGATGGGTTCTCCAAAAAAGACCACATCAGGTTTTAAAAGGGCAGAGCAGCGTGAACAATGTGGAGGGAGGTCCTCCAGTTTGAGTGAAAGTCCATCTATCCTGATAGAACAATTGAGACAGGAAAGGGTTCGATGTGTTCCGTGAAATTCAATCACATTTTTGCTCCCTGCCGCCTGATGAAGGCCATCCACATTTTGGGTCACAATGGAGCTGAGAAGTCCCATTCGCTCTAACTCTGCCAACCCAATGTGAGCAGGATTAGGTTTTGCTGTTAGAATGAGGGAAAACATATCCTTTAGCATCAACCACACCTTTTCGGGGTTGGTGCGAAAGGCGTATATGTGAGCGTATTCATCGGGATCGAATTTCTCCCAGAGCCCACCCGCACTCCGGAAATCTGGGATCCCGCTCTCCACAGAAATACCCGCACCAGTAAAGGCTATGCTCTTTTTTGAACGAAGAATCTCTTCCGCTGCCCGTTGAATCAATTTTTCATCCATGATTTTTCTCCTGATTTTAACTCCCTCAGATGAATTCTCAATTCCTTGACCCCCTTCTGAAGAACTTCGTGATTAAAGTAAATGGTCCTGAACGAACCACTCCGTCTTTTAGGGTCTGTTTTTTTACATTCGACCATGTTTCCCAATGGACGACCTTCTCGAGTTCCAATCTTGGAGGGGGTTCTGGTTTCTCTTCTGGATAGCCCAGGGTAATGAGTCCAATCACCTCAATGGGATCGGGGATCTGTAAAATCTCTTTGACCCTGAGTTCATCAAAGGCCCCGATCCAGCAGGTGCCCAGACCGAGAGAGGTAGCCATGGTCATCATGTTCCCTCCTGCGAGGGTCACATCATACCTTCCATATTTCCCTTTCCGCTTATCAAAACCGAGGACCAATACAACAGGAGCCCTTTCCACATGGGAGGATTTGATGAAGAAGAATTTGGCCACCTCGCCAATCCGCCTTCTCGTCTCTTGGTCGGTAACGATAATGAAATGCCAGGGTTGGAGGTTTGCACCCGTGGGAGCCCATCTCCCTGCTTCAAGGATTTGAAGGAGGAGGTCTTTCGAAATAGGTTTATCTTGATAGACTCGGACCGATCTTCGAAATTTTAATAGGGTTAAGGTATCCACTTTTTTTAAAATCTTACCAGAATAAATAAAGGACTGTCAATAAGGGCGAAATTAATCGAAAGTATCATTAAAAAATCCCCCTTAATCCCCCTTTGCCAAAGGGGGAAAAAGCTATCTCCTCCCTTTAGAGACTGTGTCGTAATAGTGAAAACCGAAAAAATGTCATTGCCGAACTTGTTTCGGCATCTAATCATTTCAAGAAGTTACGAGACCCTGAAACAAGTTCAGGGAGACAAAATAGTTATTACGACACAGTCTCTTAGCAAAGGGAGGAAGGGAGGGATTAGTTGGTCAGAAAAGGGATTATTGTTGGGAAATGAGGTTGATTTTTGATAGTAATTTGTTAGACTTTTCCCAAAGAAGAAGGAAAGGATGAACCCTTATGTCGTTCTATAAATTTGAAGGTAAAATTCCAAAGATTTCCAAAACCTCTTACATCCATCCCAGGTCTGTTATCATCGGTGATGTGGAGATAGGGGATTGCTGTTTTATTGGGGCAGGGGCTGTGTTACGAGGAGATTTCGGTAAAATAGTGGTCGGTGCAAGAACGAGTATTCAAGAGAATTGTGTTATCCATGTTGGAGATGGGAAAGTATCTTTCATTGATCGTAATGTGATTATTGCTCATGGAGCCATTCTTCATGATGTCACGATCAAGTCTTATGTAATGGTCGGCATGGGTTCGATCCTGATGACAGGAGTTTTTTGTGAGGATCATGTCCTAATTGGTGCAGGGTCAGTGATTAAAGAGAATTTTCATATTCCTCCTAATGTGGTAATAGCTGGCAACCCAGCAAGAATCGTTAAACCCTTATCAGATGAGCAGAGAAAGCGAATCCATCAAGGGGTAAGGACCTATAACCATCTGGTCAAGCGATATAAGAGACTCAAGGGTGGATGTCCCGATAGGCAGGAATGATTCCGAATCCATCTGCCTTGATAACAGCCCTTTTTACTGCCTCGCTTAAGGCAATCTCCCCAAGAAGCCCAATTGTATTTACATCTGCTTTTTTCTTTCCATAGGAGATGGTAAAAAGGAGATCCCCATCGAAGGTGGTATGAAAGGGTGAAATCATTTTCACTAAACCCGAATGTGCCATTTGAGCCACCTGGTTTGCCTCTTTTTTTGAAAGGTTTGCATTGGTAGCGATCACTCCAAGTGTTGTATTGAAGATATCTGCATCTGATGGCATAGTACCGCCAAAATTTTTTCGAGTGACCCCTTTTTTCATACATTTTGAGGAGTCTGCCAGTCTAAGGCTTCTTTTGGATTTTCTCGCCCCTGCAAGGATTAGATTTGAATTGAAATCGATAACATCACCAAAGGCATTTACTACCACAAGTGCTCCAACAATGATTCCCCGTGGGCCAAGGATACTCGATGTTCCTACTCCTCCCTTCATTGCACGATCAATTCCAAAAAGTTTTCCAACCGTGGCTCCTGTGCCAACCCCCACACTCCCCTCCTCTACCTTCTTAGATGCATTGAGGCAAGCCTGATAGGCCATTTTTTGATCTGGCCTTATTCGAAAATCTCCAATTCCAAAGTCAAAAATCACTGCCGCTGGAACGATGGGAACTTTTGTCTTGGCGACATCAAATCCCTTTTTCTTCTCCTCTAAATAGTTCATTACTCCTCCTACTGCATCCAGACCGAATGCACTTCCACCAGAGAGGAGAATGGCATGGATTTTCTCTACCAAATGGAGATGGGAGAAGGCGTCGATCTGTCTTGTCCCTGTCGCTGAGCCACGAATATCAATTCCTCCAACTGCCCCTTCTTCAAAGAGAATTACTGTGCAACCAGTTAATGCCTTAAAGTCGCTCGCATGACCCACCCTGATTCCTGGGACATCTGTAATCGCACGGAGTTTTTTCATGATTGCTTAATCTTATCAGGACAAAGAAAGAGGTGTCAAGGAAATCAAGGAGAGG
>JBBIRM010000085.1:0-11817 GCA_037441765.1 Deltaproteobacteria bacterium
CGCTATAAGATTTTCTCCGACATCCCTACCCGATTCCCTGGATGAGTGAGGTGTTACTTGATTAGGCAGATATTTTCTTTTAATATAATTTTGATGGAAGGATTCTTTAATCGACTCCTCAGAATTGATCTTTCCCTAAAAAAGTCATGGGTTGAACCTATCCCAGATTCGCTCCTTCAACTCTATTTTGGGGGAAAAGGACTTGGATCTTTTCTTCTCTTAAAAGAGAATCCCCCTCATGTCGATCCTTTCTCTCCTGAGAATCGCCTTATCTTTTCGCTGGGTCCAATGGCAGATACTCCATTCTATGGCTCCAGCCGTTATGCAGTTTTTACAAAATCGCCTCAAACTGGAATCTATTCAGAGTCCTACTCTGGAGGGAAAATCACAACTTCCATGAGCCGAACAGGTTACGATGCCATCATCATTCAGGGAAAATCAGACAATCCTGTATTTCTTGAGATCAATGATCGAGATGGAATCCTACACCCTGCCTTGGATTTATGGGGAAAGGAGACCTACGAGGCAGAAGATGAAATTCTGAAGAAGGTAGATGCAAAGGGTGCTGGAGCACTGGTCATAGGTCCTGCTGGAGAGAATCTGGTTAAATTTGCGGTAATTGAGGCTGAACATTGGCGCTCTCTTGGTCGTGCTGGAATTGGTGCGGTGATGGGTTCAAAGGGAATAAAGGGAATTGTATTCCACGGTAAGAAGCGGAGGAAGGTTGCTGATCCTGTTACTCTAAAAAAATTGGCCATCGAGTTTAGAGAAAGGGTTAAAGCCAATCAGATCGTCCAAATCTATAGAAAGTACGGGACCCCGATGCTTGTTTCCATTATGAATACCATTGGTGCCTTTCCCACACAGTATTGGTCAAAAGGTAGTTTAGACGGTTGGGAAGGAATCAGTGCGGAAAGCCTGATGGAAAGGTGCAGGGTAACTCCCTCTGCCTGCCCCCGTTGTTTTATGGCCTGTGGGAAAATTTCTGAGGTCAAAGAAGGGCGACATCGAGGGCTCCGCATTATGGGCCCTGAATATGAAACGATCTATGCATTTGGGGGACTCTGTATGGTAAAGTCCATTGAGGAGATTATCTATCTCAACGACCTCTGTGATCGTCTGGGAATGGATACGATTACAGCAGGAAATTTATCAGCCTTTGCCATCGAAGCATCAAGGAGAAAGAAGATTGAAGAAAATCTTAACTATGGCGATGTTGATGCTATTGCGGAAGTTCTAAAGATGATAGCCTACAGAAAGGGGATAGGAAAGGTCTTATCCGAAGGCGTTCGGCACGCTGCAAAGGTCTGGGGAATGGAGAAGGAGGCGATTCATGTAAAAGGCCTCGAACCTGCTGGTTTTGATCCGAGGGTTCTGAAGGGGATGGGCTTGGCTTATGCCACATCGGACCGAGGGGCCTGCCACCTCAGAGCCACCTTCTATAAATCCGAACTCTCGGGTCAGATATCACCTGATCAGATAAAGGGAAAGGCCCAACTTTTTGTCGATTATGAGGACAAGATGACCATCTTCGATACCCTGATCCTCTGCCGTTTCTATCGAGACCTGATAACCTGGAATGACCTCCGAGAGATCATAAAATCGACTTGTAACCTTCCACTTAAAAAGAAAGAACTCAAAACCATGGCCTCCAACATTATAAATCTCGCTCGGAGGTTCAACCAACAGGAAGGTGTTACAAAAAAAGAGGATAAACTTCCCCGCCGTTTCTTTCGAGAAGTTCTGAAGGAGACGGGGAAAACGATCCAACCCGAGGAATTAGATTTTATGCTAAAGGAATATTATAGGTTGAGGGGATGGGATTAACTGTCTCTTTATCATCAAATACGAGGGATCATCATTTTGGGATGGTGAAGTAATTTATGATTCTTAGAAGTTTAAGGACAAAGATCCTTCTTAGTGTCATCATCGTGGTGGTTGTGATCGAGGGGCTATTCCTTTATCTCAATATCCGCTCCCTCTCTCGCCAGATCCTTGATAAAACTGAAGAAGAGGCATTTAACCTCAGCGAAACTATTCGCTTGAGTATTCGGAATGCGATGATCAAAGATAGAAGGGATGAATACCAGAGGATCATCGATGATGTGGCCCAGAGAAAGGGGATTGCAGAGGTAAGAATCTTTAACAAACAAGGGATGATCACGGTCTCCTCGGATCGGACAAAAGTGGGAACCGTAGTGGATAAACAGGCGGAGGCCTGCTTTGGATGCCACAGGGAGGGCCAAGAGGCAAAGGTGCTCCTCCCTTCCGATAGCAAGACCAGAATTTATCATACAGAAAAACAGAGCCTTCTGGGTTTGATCAATCCAATTTATAACGAGCCTTCCTGTTACCCTTGCCACCCGAAAAGCTTGAACGTCTTAGGGGTTTTGGATACGACAATCAGTCTTGAAAGTTTTGAGAAAGAGAAGGCCCAGATTTATAACAGGATGCTGGTTTCAGGGATTATAAGCGTCGCTGTTTTGAGTCTATTATTAAGCCTCCTTCTCACCAGGGTGGTCAATCGACCCATTGATAAACTTTTGGCCGCTACAAAGGCAACTGCCCATGGGAATTTCGATCAGACCATCCCCGTCCACTCTCACGATGAACTTGGAGAGCTTTCTGAAGCATTTAACAACATGATCTTCGAATTGAAAAAATCACGGGATGCTATCGAAGAATGGACACAAACCCTCGAACGTCGGGTCGAGGAGAGGACTCGTGAACTTCAACAGGTTCAGGATCAATTGATCAGGGCTGGCAAGATGGCTGCCCTCGGAGAGCTTGCCGCAGGGGTTGCCCATGAGATTAACAACCCGCTCACCGGTGTTCTCACCTTCAGCTCCTTAATGCTAAAGAAGATTGATGAAAATCACCCATGGAAAAAAGACCTGGAAAACATTGTCCAGCAGACCACCCGATGCCGAAACATCGTAAGAGGGCTTCTGGACTTTGCCCGTCAACGAAAACCTGATAAAAAAGAATCGGATGTCCATATGTTGATAAATAATACCCTCACCCTTTTAGAGAAACAGGCCCCTTTCCAGAACATCCAGATCGTCAAAGATTTCAATCCCAGCATCCCAAAACTCCTAATCGATGCGGATCAGATTCAACAGGTCTTTATGAACATCCTTCTTAATGGAGCCGACGCCATGGGAGGGAATGGAGGGGTTTTAACAATTAAAACAGCGCTAAGGGATGGAAAGGCTGAAATATCTTTCACTGACACAGGTTGTGGGATCCCTCCGGAATATCTCTCAAAACTCTTCGATCCATTCTTCACGACAAAACAGACTGGCAAAGGGACTGGATTGGGTCTGGCGATCAGTTATGGGATCATCCAGAGCCACAATGGAGAGATTGAAGTGGAAAGCGAGGTGGGAAAAGGGTCAACCTTTCGGATTAAACTCCCCATTGAACCTGTAGAAGAAAGACCTGAGGATAAGGTCCAAACTGCTTAAGGTCTTCTTCTGCCATCAAATAAGCGACATCTTCATCGGATGTAAGGTCCTTTTAAAGGGATCAAAGACTAAACCAAGAATTTCAAGCGTCACTACTCCCAGAAGGGCTTCATCTGAATCCTCACCAAGTATCACTGGAGTATGGCCCTCTCCCTTGGCCAACTTAATATAACATTCGGAAACCTTTCTTCTAATCACAGTTCCATCGACAAGGGTAAACTCCAGACTTCTTTTAGGCCTAAGACCAATCTTCTTCCAGACATCTAAGGGCAGTAGGGAATAGGTTGCACCACTGTCAATTAAGAATTTAACGGTTTTCTTTCCCTTTGGACCCTTAACCTCACCGCTGATATAGGTAATCCCCACAGTTTCTCCTTTTTTTTATTATATCAAAATCCTTTGTCCAATCCAAATATTATTATCTCTATAACACTTCACTCATCTCCTTAAGAGTAAAGAACATATCCTGTGATTTGAATATTGATTATTTGGATATTTTGAATTAAGATGGATTTAAAAAGGAGACCATGATGAGAAAATATACGAAGGAACATGCGAGGGCAGGGATCGATGCCCCTCTTCCCAAAATTGAATGTTTTGAGAATCAATTTAAAAACTATGAGATTACCATTTCCATTCCAGAGTTTACCTCGGTCTGCCCACGTACAGGACTTCCTGATTTTGGAACGATTACCATTCGATATATTCCTGACAAATGGTGTGTTGAATTAAAATCCCTAAAGATGTATATCCTCGGCTATCGAAACCTTGGCATCTTTTACGAAAATTCAGTCAATCGGATTCTTAAAGACATTGTTAGAGCCTGTAAACCAATACGAGCCATCGTTACTGGTGAATTTAATATTCGTGGTGGGATGAAGAGTACCATTGAGGCCTCTTACTCCAAAAAGCCAGATCGAGGTAGAAGATAAATTATGTCTGAGGTTAAAAAAGTCCTCTTTCTATGCACTGGAAATTCTGCCCGTAGCCAGATGGCGGAAGGTTTCTTAAATGCCCTCGGTTCAGGAAATTGGAGGGCTAAAAGCGGTGGACTTTTTCCCTCCTATGTCCACCCCTTGGCTATACGCGCTATGTCCGAGATCGGCATCGATATCTCTCAACAGACCTCTAAATCTATGGACTCTTTTTTAGAGGAGAAATTTGACTATATCATCACGCTCTGCGATCACGCAGCCAAAGCATGCCCCACCTTTCCTGGGCAAGCCAAACGACTCCATTGGTCACTTGAAGACCCCGCGGTCGCTATCGGAACGGTTGAGGAGAGGCTAATTGTATTTCGAAAGGTAAGAGATGAGATCAAAGAAAGAATCAAAGGTCTTATAGAGTCTGAATCTCCTCAGACTTCTTCAAAAGAGAATATCTAAGCCTCTGCCTTTTTTAATAACCTCTCCCAGGCCTTCTCCACATTATTCTGAATTACCTCCATCTCCTTCTCGGTGAGATGGCTGAAGCGGCCCTGGAGGCTTAAGTACTCCTTAACAGAATGAAATTCTGGTTTGAGGTTAATGAAATACCTCTCCCCATTCTCAATCTCATAGAGTGGGAAAATTCGAGTCAGCACTGCAAGTCTCGAAGCCTTAATGGAAAGTTGGCTGGGGAGTCTCCATCCTGTAGGACAACTGGAGAGGATATGGATAAATCTGAATCCTTTGATCTCTTTAGCCTTCTTAATTTTATGAAATAAATCCTCTGGAAAGGCAATGGATGCAGTTGCTGCATAAGGGATTCGATGGGCAGCCATGATCCCCATTATATCTTTCTTCGCCTCTTCCTTGGTTTGATGGAATGGGGTCGTGGTGGTCCAGGTGAGAAGAGGGGTGGCCGAACTTCTCTGAATCCCGGTGTTCATGTAGGCCTCGTTATCATAACAGACATATATAAAGTCTTCATTTCTCTCTGCAGCGCCTGATAGTGCCTGAAGCCCAATATCGAATGTCCCCCCATCCCCTGCCCAGGCCAATACTGTGGTCGCTTTATCCCCTTTCATCTCCAGACCTGCTTTAACGCCAGTGGCTGTGGAGGCCGCTGTTTCAAATGCCACGTGATAGACTGGAACCTTCAATGAACTGTGCGGAAACACGCCTGCAATCATTGACCAGCAGGATGCAGGAAGAACAATAATAACCCTCTCCCCTATGGCCTTGAGTGTATATCTCATCGCAAGGGTTGCCCCACAGCCTGAACATGCCAGATGCCCGGACATCAGGTATTCATCATCAGGAAATTTTCTTTCTCCTCTCATCGATTTCTTCTCCATCCTTAACTAAAGATCTCAAAAACTTTAGAACTTTGGATCATCGCCTGAGATCTGGCCAGAGAACATCCTCTCTGGGCTGGTCCTGTTCTAAACTATATTCAATCACATTGGATATGGTGTTCTGAGTGATATCCCTTCCCCCCAATCCTGCCACATAACCAAATATCAGAGGCCTTTCAGGCTCGTTACATAGAACAGACCTTACCTCCTCTGCGAATATCCCTCCCATTCCAAAAGAGATGTTTCGATCAATTACAGCCACCTTTGGAACTCCCCTAAGGTTCTCCCGGATTGCCTCTGTTGGGAAAGGACGAACTGTCCTGATCTTGAGTAAGCCTATCCTTTTTCCATCATTTCGATATTGATCGATTACCTCTCTGCAGGTACTTGTCACAGTGCCCGAGGTGACAAGAACCATTTCCGCCTCTTCACATCTGTAGGGCTCAACCAAACCATAACTCCTTCCAAAAATCTTATGGAATTCACTATCCACTTCAAGGATGATCGATTTTGCATTTTCCATCGACTGCTGAATCTGAAACCTCATCTCCGTAAAGGTATCTGGAGCGGTGAGACTGGAAAATGATTTTGCCTCTTTCGGATCAATCTTGAACTTAGGCTCATAGGGAGGAAGGAAGCGATCGACTCTCTCCTGATCTGGTATATCAACTGGTTCAAAGGTATGGGAGAGATAAAAGGCATCGAGCACGACCATGGAAGGAAGGGAAATCCTCTCAGAAATTTTGAAGGCCTGAATTATTGTATCCAGGGCCTCCTGGCTCGATTCACAATAGAACTGAAGCCATCCTGTATCCCTCTGACTCAGGCTATCAATCTGATCGCACCAGATATTCCAAGGAGCACCTAAGGCTCGGCTGACATTGCACATGACAATTGGCAACCTTGCCCCTGAAGCCCAATGAAGGAGTTCGTGCATCAATGCAATCCCCTGGGAAGAGGTGGCTGTAAAGGTCCTGGCTCCAACCGCTGATGCGCCAATACAACTGGCCATTGCTGAATGTTCCGATTCTACCTTCAGGAATTTCGCCTTCAGTTGTCCACTGGCACAGAGTTCTGAAAGCCTCTCTACGATGTGGGTTTGGGGGGTGATGGGGTAAGCAGAAATCACTTCAACCCTCGATAGCAAGTCCCCCTGGGAGACCGCATGACTCCATTCAATCACCACCTTCATCTTCGATCCTCCATAAGAATGATTGCACTCCTTGGGCACTCCTCAAAACAGATGCCGCACCCCTTACAATAGTCATAGTCGATCTCGTAGTGATCGTCTTTCTTCTTTACTGCCAAATCAGGGCAATAGACCCAGCAGTTATCACAACCATTGCAGACCCCACAGTTAAAGCAACGGCCTGCCTCCTTTAGAGCCTCCTCTCGGTCAACAGTGGAGGAGACTTCTTTAAATCCTCCCCTTCGATTCTCTACAGGAATTTTTTTTATCTTTACCCGATCCTGATGTTCGAAATAATCGAGATTGATCTCAGGGAAATAAATGACCGGTGGGTTAGTCTCTCCCTCTGGAGGATGAAAATATTTTTTCAGGGAGATGGTTCCTTTTTCTCCCACCCAAACCATCCTGATCTTTCCTTTGAGCAACCCTCCCTGAAAATATTCGTGGATCGCCAGGGCTGCCCTCTTCCCAGAGCCTATGGCCCCTGCTACAGTGTGTTGCGGGTTGACCACATCCCCTCCTGCAAAATATCCTTTGGGATGAACAAACCCCATCTCATCTGCCTTTATTAACCCCTTTTCTATTAGAATCTCTTGAGGAAGAAAGGAAAGATTTGGAACCTCTCCAATGGCCGTCACAACATAATCTGCCTTTAATGTGAATTGGGTTTTTGGAATAGGAATGGGATTAAGGGAGCCATCGGGTTTGGGCTCGGCAAGTTTGACCTTGACGAAATCGATCTTTTTTGACCTTCCCCTATCCCTGGTTATCCTTATCGGCATGGCAGAAGGAATGATCTCAATTCCCTCGGCCTCTGTCTCTGAGATCTCCTCCGCAAAGGCTGGCATCTCCTCCTTCGATTCCAAGCAGACCATCTGAACCTTCGCTCCAAGTCGCCATGCAGAACGTGAAACATCCACAGCGACATTTCCCCCACCAATTACAACCACTCTTCTCCCAATGGGAATCTTTTCTTTTTCTTTAACCCTCCTTAAAAATTCGAGGCCTGACATCACCCCTTCTAAACGTTCACCCTCTATCCCCAAACTTTTACTCTGGTGAGAACCCACTGCTATGAAGATTGCTTGAAAAGTTTTGAGATCATCAAAAGAAATGTCCTTCCCTATTTGTGAATTCGTCCTGATCTCTACCCCTAATGATTCGATCTCTGATATTTCTCGATCAAGGACGAATCTTGGAAGCCGGTATTCTGGAATCCCAATTCTTAAAATCCCTCCGGGAGAAGAGTAGGATTCAAAGACTGTTACGCTATAGCCCATTCGGGCAAGATGATAGGCACAGGTCAATCCCGCAGGTCCAGAGCCAATGATGGCCACCTTTTCCTTTCTTTTCAGATGACCAACAGATTTTTCCTGATATATTTTGAATGATAAGTCAGCAACAAACCGCTCAATGGCCTGGATGGCGAGCGCTTCGTCGTACTGCTTTCGATTACATGATGATTCACAGGGGTGAAAACAGACTCGACCACAAACCCCTGGAAAGGGATTCTCCTCTTTAATAAGTTTCCAGGCCTCTCTAAATTTACCTTCCTTGACAAGGACCATCATCGCTTCGATATCGTTTCCAGCGGGACAGGCCTCATTACAGGGTGGAGTCTTGGATGAATATACGGGCTTAAGGTACCTCCACGTCCCTGTCTTATTCCACAGCATCGTCCCCATCGAAATGGAAAGAGGGGGAATATCCTTTAATCTTTTAAAAGTGATCTTTTCTTTCTCTTTCATTGAAATTCTTATTCCGGAGGATAAAACCTTATATTCATGAAATCCGTTATCTCTGCTTTACTTTTAGCCAATCCGATGAACTTTTGAGTAAGCCTCACGAGCGGCTGACACATTCTCCTCTTTTTTTTCTGGAACATTTTCCATGATAGCCCGAATGACAGAGCCAATGGTAACCATTCCTGTAATCTTTGAAAAAGCTCCAAGAATGGCTGTATTAACAACAGGTGAAGTGGGGGTTCCCAATTTATAGGCCACAGCAATGGCCCCTGCATCAACCACCGCTACTTTATATTTTGAAAAGGGAGCGGTGTCAATCTCCTTTGAACTGTTGATCAGTATCCAACCTCCATCCTTCAACCCCTCTGCCACCTCAATCCCTTCAAGTATGAGTGTCCAGTCAAGAACGATGACATGGTCAGGTTGATATACATTGGTTCGAATCCGAATCGGTTTGTAATCCCATCGGGTAAAGGCCATCACAGGAGCACCCCTTCTCTCCACCCCGAACGAGGGAAAGGCCTGAACATATCTTCCATCATAAAAGAGGGCAGATGCCAAAACCGCTGAGGCAATTACAGCCCCTTGTCCTCCCCGACCATGAATTCGAATCTCAATCATAAACCGTTACCAAATTATAACCTTAACTTTAATCCCTTAGAAGTCAACCCTTGGCCCCTCCTGCCTTAAAGGCTTGAGATGACAAGTCTCATTCATGAAACAAAGCACATAACTTCCATCCTGATATCGGATCAGGTTTATGGCTGTAGGATCCTGAACGATCTGCCAGAAATGGGAGTTGTCCAGTCCCAATATCCCACAGATAAGGACTTTATTGACGACCCGATGAGAAACAAGGACAATCGTTTTTTCATAATTTAATCGAACAACTTCCTCCAACGCTGCCATCGCTCTTGATCGAACCTCATCTAAGGTCTCTCCTCCTGGGAGTCTTGCCTTATGAGGTTCTTCCTTCCATTTGCGATAGGTTTCTCGATCTATCTCTCGAATCTCTTGATGGGGATGGCCTTCCCAATTTCCAAAATTCATATCGATTATCCCCTCTAATGTCTGGACTTTTAGGTGGTGAATCCTGGCAATCCTTTTAGCGGTCTGCCATGCTCGTGATAATGGACTCGAGTAGATTGCATCAATCTTCAACTCTCTGAAATACTCCCCGGCCAGTTCCGCCTGCCTCAGTCCTGTTTCGTCAAGGGGTACATCTGTTCTTCCTCGGAAGATCTCTTCCTTGTTCCAGGCGGTTTGACCGTGGCGAACAAGGTAGATTGAGGTCATCTAATCCTCCTTCTCGATCTATTGATTTATCACTTTTTTATAGATAAAAGCAACCATTTTTGGAAAGGCTTTTGAGGTACCAAATAAAATCTTCATCTCGCTTCTCATTTAATAATGTGAATGGCTTCCCAGAATGGGTCTTCTCGACGCCTTCTCTAAAAAATAGTCTAAAACTCTCTGGGAGGTTGGTTCTTTAAATACTGATATCTTCCCATCGGATCCTTTCCTCAGACCGGGGAAATAACGTTCTTCAAAAAGGAGTAAAAAGAGATTAACCCACGTAGTGAGGCTATTTTCTTCCTTATCCTTAAAGTCAACCTTATGTTTACCTCTGAGGAATTGGTAAATCTCTTTTAAAGTCATTCCTTCGCTAAGATGCCTCTCTTCCATCTTTCTTTTGATAAAGTTAACTAACCTCGCAAGACGAAAAATCGTTATGATATCGAGTCGATTGAATTCCTTAGTCTCGATTGGTATGGCACTGGATCGCCATTGGGATGGATTTCTGGGAAGTATCCCATCATTTAAACATCTTTCGAAGAGAAGGGTGCCAGGGGTAGGATAATAAATGCTTGGGCCAACGAGCACCCTCTTCCCCATCAGATAGATTAATGTATCGGACATCTCTTCTATGCTCTGGCCAGGCATTCCAAATATTGCATAGGCAATCACATTAAGACCTACTTGTTCAATATTCTCTAAGATTTTATCAAATTCAACCGTTGGGCTGGGTCTTTTCATCCTTTTTCTTGTTTCAGGATCAACGCTCATAAAGGAGAGATTGAGCGTATTGAAACCTGCCCTTTTCATTAACCTCAGTAGTTCTTCATCCAGGTAGGTAAACGAGATACCATTCATTGCAGAAAGTTCTATTTTTCTTTCTCCGAAGGATTGGATAATTAGGCTCATCAACTTCTTTGCTCGTATTTTATCAAAAGTGAAATTATCATCTTCAATATCGAAGACCTCAATCCCCCAATTTTTATAACATTCCATTATCTCCTGAAGGGTATTCTCCGGGCTTCGCATCCTGAAAGAAGATCCCATCACATGGTGGGCTGAACAGTAGACGCATCCATGGGGACACCCCCGGCTTGTGATGATCATAGTGGACCGCTTCTTATGGATCCGATACCGATCCAGATCGAGAAGGTCTCTTGCCGGATATGGAAGACTATCCAATTCTTCGATAAAGGTTTTCAGAGGACGAATATGAATGCGACCTTTGATTCTAAATCCAATCCCGTCTATCTCTGAAATCTCTTCTGAATTCTTCATCTCCATCCTTTCAATTAAAAGAGGAAATCTGTATTCTCCCTCACCTAAAACCACATAATCTACAAATGGAGCTCTAAGGACTTCCTCGGGATCACAACTCGCATAGGATCCTCCCATCACCACGATCTTCTTTGGATCCCACTTCTTAATAATTCTGGCAACCCCCATTGCCTCCTCATGATAGGGAGTGAAGTTTGATGAAATTCCAAAGACATCCGCTCTGGAATCTACAATCTTATTTTGAACCTCCTCCCATCCCATTCCGAAATGATAAAAACCCGTATAAAGTTTAAAAGGGCTTCGATCATTGAATGGATAGATTTCCTTAAGGTAGGAGAGTTCTTGAGGAATCGGAATGGGCCTCTTCTGATGGGTTTGACAATCAAGGATTTCCACTTTGTGGCCGAAGTTTTCAAGGGATGAAGCAAGATAAGCCAGCCCAATCGGTTGGGTCCTAATGGAGGTTTGATAGAAATCTCTTACTGGAGGCTGAATGAGAAGAATTTTCATAAATATAAACAGAAATTCCGTAAAAGGGTTTTTTTCTTTTTAAATCCGCCATAG
>JBBIRM010000086.1:0-11752 GCA_037441765.1 Deltaproteobacteria bacterium
TACATAAAGACCAATAGGCAGAATGCATTAGGCAGTAAGAAGACGAACCAAAGAGATCAGGCTTATCTTCCTGTTGAAAAATTCATGGAAAAGCCAGATGCCGTAACTGCGAGACGCTATCTGGATGAAGGCACCTATTACTGGAACTCAGGGATGTTTACGTTCCGTATAAGAACGATGATGGAGGAGTTTAAGAGATACGTTCCTCCTATCTGGAAGATGCTGGAGATGAGTTTTAATGAAATGGTTGAAAAGTTTACTCGAATGCCTGAAATATCTCTTGACTATGCAGTCATGGAAAAGTCGGACCGGGTTGTCCTCATCCCGCTTGATCTTTACTGGAATGATATAGGTTCCTGGGATTCAGTCACTGAGATTTTATCCAGCGATAAAGACGGTAATGCCATAGTAGGCAATGTGATAACCATCGATACGAAAAACTGTCTGATCTTTGGCCATCGAAGGCTCCTCTCGACCATTGGACTAGAGGATTGCCTCGTTGTCGAGGCAGAGGATGCGGTTTTGGTGGCAAAGAAGGGTGAAACTTATAAGGTGCGTGAGATTGTAGATAAATTGAAGGAGGGCCACAGAAAGGAGGCAGATAAACATACGACCACTTGCCGTCCCTGGGGAAGTTATACGATTCTCGAAGAAGGGTCTCGATATAAGATAAAGCGTGTTGTGGTGAACCCAGGTGCAAGGCTTAGCCTTCAGGCTCATGCTCATCGTTCTGAGCACTGGGTAGTAGTCAAGGGAACGGCAAGAGTTTCAATTGGTGAGAAGGAAGTTTTAATCCACGAGAACGAATCCGCTTATGTACCAAAATCTACGCTTCACCGCCTCGAGAATGCAGGAGAGATTCCTGTAGAAATTATAGAAGTTCAGAATGGTGAATACTTAGAAGAAGACGACATTGAGCGCTTCGAAGACGATTATGGGCGTTAGTAATTAATTGACTAAATGAGTTAATTAACCAATGACAAATAGACAAAAGGTAACAAATATTAAGATCGTACATGAAAACCCTGCCCTATGGGCGGGGTTTCTTTAATGTTAATCAGTCAGGATGAAGCTCATCACATCTGTAACAGCCCTTCTCTTTATTCGATCCCATGATTCCACATACCAATAAATTGTCGAACCACTTCTGTCACCCACTAACCTTCTAATCCAAAACCATTGAAGTGGTGATAGTTCTTTAGAGAATAGGTCGTTTTTTTGTCCGAGGTTCATAAGATTAAAGTTCAGGGTTCTGTAACTTGAAAAACTGGGTTCGCTTCCAAACCAAACTTTAAACTTAACATTACAACTATTCCCCCAGAAAAGAACTGGAAGTGATGACCTATTTTGAGGGGCGATCATTGGATTACTTACGGCCAAAGGTGGAGGAATTACAAAGGATCGTGAGTCACTGATAATAAGACTGCCATCAGATTTTTTCCCAACAACCCGCCAATAGACCTTCCCTCCCCCGGCTCCTGGAATCCATAGAATCTTTTCCCATTGGAAAGGAGACGGACGATAGTTCATTAACTTACCCGAGATGTTTATCTTCATAGGAATAGAGCCGAAATCTGAATTCCCTGAAAATTGGATTTCATAGCCAACAAAATTATCCAGGGGCTTCCATTGTAAGAAAAGAGGAATATCGATCGAACAGAGATCGAGCTGTGTTTGATCAGTTGGTGAAGAGAGATTGATCAATAAAATTCCTAACCCTTTAAGGGGAACGGTTAGATTGCTCATAAATGGGTCATTTGAGGGGATAACCAGAGAGCTTTCAAACAGACCTTTTGAATTAGGAGAGAATCGGACCATAAGAGTGCAACTTCCCCCCAGTGGCAAGGAATTATTGGAGCATTGGTCTGACACGATGCTGAAAGGTGCTGAAGGAATAGTGATTGAACCGATTAATAAGTTTGAATTTCCAAGGTTTCGAACTTTAAGTGTCCTGTCTATAAAATTTCCTATGATAACCTCACCGTAATCGATTGATGCTGGTTCTATAGAGGTGGTTGCAAGATTTAATCGGCCAAATCCATAGATCGTGTCTTGACCACTATCTCCCATGTCAATGGCCGAGTTCGTCAGGGCATTCCAGAGATGTTCCACTGTTAGATCAGGATTGTTGGAGAGCAAGAGCGCTCCTGCTCCAGCCACATGAGGAGAAGAGGCGGAGGTGCCATAAAAGGTTCCATAAATAAAATTAGATACGCCATCTGGCCCGCTTAATTCGGGTTTAATCCGGCCATCTTCTGTTGGCCCCTGGGAGCTGAAATTCTCTTGCGGACCGCTCTCCCATTGGGCATAATGAATGGCGCCTACTGCCATCACACCCCTGGCATCAGAAGGAGAAAGAAGGCTACTCTGATAAGTAAACGGATTCAATTCATGATAAAAAGTGAAGAGCGAAAATCGAGGATTCGATAGCGCTCCCGATCTCCTAATTGCCAGATAATAAGTGCCTGAAGAGGGCGCTAAATAGTAAAGGGCTTCCCGGGGTGGTTGAGTGCCGTTCTGTATGCTTTCACCGGAGGCAACAAGTTCAAACAGACTATTGTATAAAAGTAGATCAAAATCCTGATCGGTCTCAGGCCACGCATTCCAGGTTAGGAGGGCAATAATTGGATCTCCTTCGTAAGCATAGAGGCTGATATAGTTGCTATTTTCGGAGACATTGTGGAGATGGTCGCCATCACTATCGATAAAGGTTGCTCCGTAATGTTTTCTCGCATGGTTGCCTGCGCTATTAACCCAGAGAATTCCATTTCTATAGGCATGATCCGCAATGCAAACCGCATTATCATAATAACAAGTTCCATCATAAAAATTTGTCGCAAACCATCCTACCGAATGGTTGATGATCTGGATTCCATTAGCAATGCAATAGTCTTTTGCATCCTTGAGGTCCAGAGTGTCCCCGATCTTGATGAGATGAAGCTGGGCCTCGGGGGCCATTGCATGAACTATCTCTGCCACTGCTGTTCCGTGCTCCTCATCTTCTTCTGAAAAGTCGGTGGAGGCACAACCGGATCCGGTACAGTCAATTTTTATAACGGATGGTGGTAGGGCCCCTGAAAGAATCGCTTCTGATAATCCTGCAAACCCCAGATCGATGACTGCTACTTTCACTCCTTGCCCTCTGAAACCTGATAGATGATAAAAGGAAGCCCCGCTGAGACCAACTCCCTCACTGATTACTCCAATATATGGACGATCAGGCTGTCTAATAAAACCTATACCTTCTACATGGTCGGCAATCTCAACCAATAGAAAGACAGGAATTTCTGCCTTAATTAGAGATTCGCCTTTTTTAATGATATTGCCCCCATATGCCATTAGCCCCTCTTCGTCTATCATTCCTCCTATCGCCTCTTTCTTTGGATGGATGAAGACTGTCACTTTGTCCTGTAGATTCAGTGGAAGTTCTCGCTGATGGGCAAAAGAATGTGCAATATCCCTTCCAAGAAACAGATAATTTTTATGTAACTCAAATAGCACACTCTCAATTTTTGGATGACCTTCTTTTGGTTCAGCAAACCATTGGCTCTGATTTCCCTGGACTCCTTGCCATGAAATAAAAATGATTATAAAAGAAGCAAGCGAAGATAAAAAAAGTTTAAAGATAATTTTTCTCGATTTAAGGACCATTTTAACCTCCCTATTTGGGGAAAATCATGTTTTTGTTAAGCAATTTCTATGCCAATAATTTTAAATATGTTAATCAAATAATTTTATGCTCTTTTTTAAACTAACCGGTTTTTCATTTCTGGTAAAAAATTATTCACTGGTAACAAAAATATCTCTCTAATCACACTGCTTTTCACAGATTTTCCCCATTAGATTTACCCATTCCCGATTAAACCTTTCGATGGTAAATTGTTTTGCAAACTCATATCCCCAATCCCCCAATTCGGGGTGCTCTATTGCATACCTAACTAAATCATTAAGCTCTTTGACTCTTTCACAAATAAGTTGCCTTCCCCCAGTCAAAAGCTCCCCCATCCCCCCAAGCCCAGAGCCTATCACAGGAGTTTTACAGAGCATGGCTTCATGAGCGGTACGGTTCCATCCCTCTTTAAATTTCGACATTGTTATAACCACGGAGGACGATTTTAAAAGTAGAAGATAATCTTTATAATTAAGATTAAGATGTAAAATTGGTAGCCTGACATCCCTCTGCCCACTGGTTACGAGAAAACAGTCTAATTTCTTGAGGGACTCGTAGACCTCAACTACTCCCTTTATCTTCTGACAATTTCCAATATAGAGAATTGGCCTCTCATTATTGAGGCCAAATCTTTTTTTAAAGGATATAATCTCTCTTTCTTCAAAATGAAATTTTTCAATATCGAATCCATTATAAATCACATGCACTGGAGAAAAACCCATTTCTCGGAAGTGCTCCTGCCAGTATTTGGATACAGTGATAACGGCATCAACAAGTTTTAGATTCTGATAAAAAATCTTCTCAAGACCATAGAAGATCCATTTATGATAGAAAGGTTGGACCGATGGATCGATATGATGGATCAAGGCAATATTTTTACCCCTTATTCGATTCAGAGGCATAGTTAAAATAGAATCGAAGTTTCTAATCCATACATCTTTATCACCTTTTATTCGACTCAGCCTCCATAAGATCACTGGATAAAGAAGTTTTATATATCTGTCAAAACCAACCTTGAAAATTTCAATCTCATAATAGGGCGAAAGAGCAGATCTTGCCATTTGTGTATAAATTGTTTCTCCATAAGGCCTTCTAATCACCTCCATCCATCCCACTTTCCTTAGATTCATAAAAACTCACCGGTCCGTTTACAAAGCTATCGTATGGAATCTATTTTTTGAATTTTATTATAAAAATTATATTAATTGCAAAAAAATTTTCAAAAAACTAATCAATCAGTTATAGTTTTCGAAGGGGACTGACAGGAATCTTAAAAAAATTTTATAGAGGTCACCTTAACAAAGTTTACAGGGGAGATGTCTAACAATTTAGCCGAGGTAGTAAAACTCCGTTAGAAAATTAGAAAGTCTTTGCCTTTTTGAAGGGATAGCTCACAGGGTGGATTTCTAACTGGGTAAAGAAACAACAGACAACGATATCTATCTCAACTCAATTGGTAATTTGACATTCCAATCGGATTCCTTTAATATAATTTTTTAAGATTCTGTAACCATTAAAATCTTTTGAAGTCTCAGACCCTTAAATAAAACTTGATCTTATGGTCGGGATTTCCATCATTATTCTCGTCAAAAATGGTCAGGCTTTTCTTGAAGAGGTCCTCAAGGGAATCTTTTCTCAAAGGGTTGAGGATGAGTTTGAAGTGATTGCCATTGATTCTGGATCAACAGATAGGAGTAAAGAAATACTTACAAGATTCCCAGTAAAACTGAAAGAGATTTCCCCCGAAACCTTCAATCACGGAGAGACAAGAAATTTAGGGGCTTACATTGCCCGGGGTGACTTTCTCGTATATCTTACTCAGGATGCTACTCCATGGAATGAGTCATGGCTTGAGAATCTGGTCGAACCTCTCAGAGAAGACCCATCTGTTGCCGGAAGTTTTAGCAGCCAACGGCCGAGGCCTGATTGCCCTCTGATGGAAAGACGGCAGATACTCCAGACAGAGCTGACTTCTGGAAGGAGCAGGAGGGTGAACATGGCTATTGGAAACCCTGCCTATAATTCGAATCCCTATCCATACATATGGTTCTCAAATACAGGTTCCTGCATTCGGAAAGAAGTTTGGCAGAAATTTCCATTTCGGAGGGTGGAGTTTGCGGAGGACCAGGATTGGGCTAAACGTGTGCTTGAAGCTGGGTATAAGACCGTATATGTCCCAGAAGCCATCCTCATCCATTCCCATCATTATGGGCCAATTAAAAATTTCCGGCGACACTTCGAACACGCGAGGGCCATGAGAGAACTATTTGGGAAAGATGAATTTCCCTTATTTAAGGTGATTTTTACTGCCACTGTAGACTCTGTCATCAGAGATTATGAATTCTTTTTATCCGAAGGTGGGAGCAGAATTGGATTTTGCCGTTGGTTTTTCCCGAGCCTTTTCTGGTATTTTTCTGCCTTCAGCGGACTCTGGTTAGGGACTCATTTTGAAAAGATTCCACAAAAAGTGAGGGATAGATTTTCACTTCAGCCCTCAATCATCAAGAAGTGAGATAATGAAAATTCTACAGGTAAGCCATGGTTTTCCTCCCAAAGAAAATGCAGGGGTCGAACTATATACTTTCTATCTTTCTAAGGCTCTAGCTGGATTGAACAATGAGGTCTCCATATTTTGCAGGGAGGAATCTCCAAACAAGGATGAATTTTCATCCTCTGAAGAGATTTACGAAGGGTTTAAGGTGACGCGAGTTGTGAATAATCTGACAATGATCTCAGATCCTAAAATTTATTATGATAACCATTACTTTGACGAAAGTTTCAAAAAAATACTCAAACGGGAGAAACCCGACCTTGTCCATTTCCAACACTTTATTGCCCTTTCGGCCCATTTATTACGCCTGGCAAAAGAAGAGGGGCTTCCAGTTGTTCTTACCCTCCATGACTTTTTCATCCTCTGCCACCGGATTCATCTGTTAAAAGAGGATAACACGCTATGTCCAGGGCCACTTTATGGGTTGGAATGTTCCTCATGCTTGAGTGGATTTTATGGGGCAAAGCCGAAAGATGGAAGAACAGTCTTTTTCATTAAGAACAAGGGTTTTCTTCCATTCTTATTCATAAAATGGACTAAAAGGTTCTTTATCCCTCCAAAATTCCTTGATAAACAGGGATATGAAGTCTTTCACCGATACCGTTTTATGTACGAAATTCTAAGAATTCCTGATCTACTGTTTGCTCCCTCTATCTTCGTACAAAAGGAATTTCTAAAATACTATCCTGCAATTAAATCAAGACTGAAGGTCGTTCCCCTTGGAATTCCTCATCTCCAGGGCCGGACTGGAGAAGTTAAGGGGAATGGAAAGGTAAGGTTCTGTTATTTTGGGAATATCCTTCCGCTAAAGGGGGTTCACCTCCTTATCGATGCATTAAAGAAACTCCCATTGGAGAAAGCATCATTGACGATATATGGGGGCAGAAATAGATGGAATGCAGGTTACTACGATCAATTAAAAGAAGAGGCAAAAGGGTTACCAGTGGATTTCCATGATTCTTTTAAAAGGGAAGATTTAGCCATTGCCTTGAAAGACCAGGACGTAGTTGTCCTGCCATCCATCTGTCCAGAATCATTTTCATTTGTTATCAGAGAGGCAAACATTCTGGGACTGCCTGTCATCGCCTCAAGGATAGGTGCTATTCCCGAAGCAGTCAAAGAGGGCCAGAATGGCCTACTATTTGAACCGGGAAATGTCAACGAATTAAGAAAATGCATGCTAAGATTTATAGAAGACAGGAGCCTTGTTAAAAGAATGGTGGATAATATGCCAAGGCCAAAGACTATGGAAGAACATGCTGTAGAGATCGAAGGGTTTTATAAAAGATTGATTGGGAAAGAAAGATGAAACCATTTCAGTATTCCGATTATGAATCGCATTTGATGGATCCGGAATATATCCGGATGCTTCAGCGCCCGCGTGTCCAATTTTTTAAGAAATGCAAAAAAGTGCTTGACCTTGCCTGTGGGCAAGGGATTTTTCTCGAACTTTTGAAGGAGAATGGCATTGAGGCTTCTGGAGTTGACCGGGATGAAGAGATCGTGAAGAAGGCAGTTCAAAAAGGATTGAGGGTCCAAAAGGCAGACCTGTTCGATTATCTTCAGACAATAGAAGAAAGATATGATGGAATATTTTGTTCTCATTTACTGGAGCATCTTTCGTTTGAACAAGTCTTGAGACTAACCGAACTTGTCAGCGGGCGACTGGACCAGGGAGGAGTCTTTGTTATTGTTCTTCCCAATCCGGGATCAATTAGGCTCCACCTCTTCGGATTTTGGAGAGACCCGGAACACGTCCGGTTTTATACGGGGAACCTGATTGCCTCGGTCTGTGAGCATTATGGGTTAAAGGTGGAATATTCTAATGAAGAGGAGACCCCGAACAGGCTGGAGTCTCCCAGGTTTGCTCCGATTCATATGCATCAGGTAAATAGGGGATGGAGGGGAATTTTTCCCTCTCGAAAGAACCCGATGGAACTCTTTTTACAGGAATTTAATAAACAGGTTGAAGCATTTAATCTGAAAATGGAGCAATTTTCAGAGGCCCTCAACAAGATATGGTCAAGAGACGACGAGGTTGTAATTGTTTGCAGAAAGGTATGATGAGAAGGGAATAGTTGGGGTTGATCTATGGGAAAGCCAATAGTGAGTGTTGTCATTCCAGCTTATAATCATGAGCGGTATGTTGGGGAGGCAATCCAGAGTGTGCTTGATCAAACCTTCGAAGATTTTGAACTGATCATCATCAACGATGGCTCCACTGACCATACAGAAGACGAGATCTTAAAATTTAAAGATCCTCGAATTCGGTATTATTCGCAGGAAAATCGGGGCCTAAGTGCCACCCTAAACCGGGGAATTAAACTTGCCAGGGGTGAATACTTTAATTTCCTTCCATCCGATGATGCATTCTTTCCAGAAAAGCTTTCGATTCAACTCAAACTCTTCAAGGATCATCCTGATTTGGGTATTGTGTTTTCATACCCACAACTGGTCGATGCCGAAGGTAAGGAGATTAAAGAAGGCCAGGAATCTCAATGGGCGATCGTTCCTTTTGAGACCAAGGAAGAGATATTCCCAGCCCTCTTCGAAAGGGATTTCCTCTCCGCACCAAGTGCCCTCATCAAGATGGATTGTTTCTGGAGAGTGGGAATGTTTGATGAATCCCTGAAATATCTTCAGGATTATGATATGTGGATGAGGATTTTGAAATACTTCGATTTGAGGCTGATCAAGAGGTATCTTATAAAATATCGTTGGCATGGTGCAAACCTAACCTATCGAGCAACCCCTGAGACCGAGGCGGAAAGAGCGAAGGTGCTCCTAAAGGCGTATAAGGATTTAACGATAGAAGACATTTTCCCCAGCCTTTCTCAAAAAAGAGAGAGGGGAGCTTATTATCGAGCGTATGAGACATTGGCTTCATATATGGAAAAGAGTGGGATTTCTGCAATGGTCCCCATTGCCCAAATTTTTAGAGATCAAGGAAGATCGCTGATTGGATCAAATTTTTCTGATCAACATGAGGAAGAGGTAAAAGAAAGGTTTGACTCCAATCTTAGGATTATGGATAAAGAGAGAATAAAGATTCTAATTGAAACACCATCCCTGAATAGGGGGGGTATGGAAGAGGTCATTCATGGTATCGTTACTCATCTCGATCCCAAACTTTTTCGGCCTGTTGTAGTGTGTATTGAGAGGGGAGGACAAATAGCAGACCAACTGAAGAGAAAAGGGGTGCGGGTGGAGATTTTAGGGACAGACAAAGAAAGAGAATATATTGAAATTCTTAATCGGTATCAAATTGATGTTGTAAATTCGCATTACTCTTTCTTTGGTTCTAAGCTTGCAAAGCAACATGGGATCCCAGTTGTTTCTGTTTTACACAACATTTATAGCTGGTACAGTGGAAACATATTAGATGAATTCAGGGTAGCAGATCAATATGTTTCAAAATATGTTGCTGTTTCTAAACAGGTAGCTTCATTTTTCCAGTATCGTTTCAATATTGAACCCACCCGTATTGAAATTATCCCTGCGGGAGTCGACCTTGAGAAATTCTTAAATAAGGGGATAGAGAAAAGTATTAGCCGGCAGGACCTTGGATTCGAAGAAAATGATTTTATCTTCCTTCATGTTGGGGCGATCACACCGGCCAAAATGCAGAACCTTCTGATTGCAGCGATGAAAGAAATTTCAAAGAATCATCCTGAAATCAAATTGATCTCTCTTGGCTCAATTTTGGATAAGGATTATTTTTCATTTATCCAGAAGAAGTCTGAAGAATTCCAGTTAGAAAAATATTTGAAATTCATCGGGTGGGTTGAGAACCCAACCCCTTATTATCAGATTTCAGATGCCTTTCTCCTTCCATCTTTGATCGAAGGTTGGGGAATCGCTACATTAGAGGCCATGTACCATGGCCTTCCCCTCATCTTGACGAAAGTAGGAGGGGCGGAGGAGTTAATTGAGAATCAAGACATAGGTATTCTAATTGAAAATTGCTGTCCAAACCTATTTGAACTAAGCAGTCAAGATTTAGAGTATTATTCTCATGTTGATCTACCTAAAAATGCAGCAGAATTGATTGAAGCGATGCTGGAGATTTATCGAAATCGAGAGGCGTGGAAAGAAAGAGCAAGGGATGGGAAGAGGAAAGTTACATCTCGATATACCTGGGAGAAGATTATTACCAACTATGAAAAAGAATTTATATCGCTGGTAGTGCAAAAAGAGAGAAGAGAGAAGGCCTATTTAAAGGGATTGGAGGTAGGTTACAAGAGATTAATGGGCGAAATAGAGAAGGTAATCGACGATCAAAGAAAAGAAATAAAAGAGTCCCTTGATTCGATCTCTACAGAAGTAAACAAACGATTCAACTTTGTCAATTCCCAATTGGAATATGTGCTTATCAGGCTAAGTATAAAGGCTAAAAGAAAGATTTTATAAACTTCTGAAATTGATTCATAGGGTTGTTCCAAAAAGAATAAGGGAAAAGTATCGATTTCAATACCGAAGGTTTTTTTTTGACAAGATATTTGGGGATAAAGAGAGGTCCAAGGAAGCAATTACCATTTCTAATTACAACATCACCTTACCTGAATCAGAATTAAAACAATTTTTCAAATTCGTTAAGAATGGTAGTTTCCAAAAGTTTTTCACTGTCTACACGACTGATCCTTACATGGAGTCCAGAGGGCAGAGATCGACTTGGCTAACCAAGGAATTTGTCCGAAGGGATTTCCCTGTGCTATTTTTCTATTGGCGCTGGAATAAAAATGAGGAAATTAAAAGGTCTCAAGATCCAAAAGTCCTCTCTGCCCCTATCGATGAATTTACAAGGATTGAAAAACACCTCTTTTCTTTGTCATCGAATCAGTTAAAAAAAGTCTTTTTGATAGAATTCCCAGATTCGTTCCTTTTCGAAAAGGTTAACATTGCCAATTTAAATTCCTTTGTAACTGTTTATGATTGTATCGATGATTGGGAAGAATTCGCCCGGGCAGGTCAGGCGGTATGGTATGATCCTGCAGTGGAAAGATATCTAGTGCATAATGTAGATTTAGTTATAGCGACCAATTTAATCATTGCAGAGAGATTAAAAAAGATGGGAGCAGAATATACCCCAATCATTCCTAATGGGGTAGATATCAATTCCATGCAGAATAAAATGAGGTATTCAAAGATCATTCAGAAGGGAACCCTGACGATTGGCTATTTTGGCCACCTTTCTGAATCGTGGTTCGATTGGGATCTATTATTTCGAACTGCTTCAAAAAGAAATGACTGGGTATTTCATATCATTGGTTATGGTGAACCTTCTTGGTTGAAATTTCCCGAGAATATCAAGTTTTGGGGAAAGATTGAGCATCGTGACCTTTCTTCTTATGCCCAATCCTGGGACGTTGCTATTATTCCTTTCAAGAAAGGAAGATTAACCCAAGCCGTAGATCCAATTAAATTATATGAGTATCTTTCTTTGGGACTTCCAGTTGTTTCCACCAATATGCCTCAACTCCGGAGGACGCCAGGAGTATTTATTTCCGATCGGGAAAGTTTCGAAGAGACCC
>JBBIRM010000087.1:0-11609 GCA_037441765.1 Deltaproteobacteria bacterium
TTTCAGAAGGTCAAACAAGGCTTGGAGGGAAAATCCCCACAAACACCGATGGAGGACTTCTCTCCTGTGGACATCCCTTTGGTGGGACAGGGGTTCGTCAGGCCATAGAGATAATGAAACAACTTCAGGGTAGGGCTTCAAATCAGGTCAATGGAGCGGTCATGGGTATGACCCATAACCTGAGCGGAGCAAATGTAGAACACACTATAGTGATCTATGGAAGAGAACCTGTGAGATAAGGAGTAAGGAAATGGCTACAAAAGAGATAGGAATTCCGTTCTTGGAGGGGAAATACTCTCCCACCTTAGACATCTGGCCCATAGAGGCAAAGGAGTTTAATAGGATTTATAAGTTTTATGACCATCTGCGGGAAGGAAGATTTACAACTACCCGATGTATGGAGTGTGGACATACTGCTTATCCTCCCCGGGTGATCTGCCCTAAATGCTATTCAGATCAACTCGAGTGGATCGATCTCCCAAAGAGAGGGAAGGTGTTAGAGGTTGTGGAGAAGTGGGGAGGTCTGCCTTTATGTTTTAAACCTCCCCTGATTTCTGCCTGGATTGATTTGGGGAAAGAGAGTCCTGTAAAACGACTGCTAAGTAGAATTATTAACTGTCCACCTGGAAAACTTAAAGAAGGTGATGAGGTCAAGCTTGCAGTATTTGATGTTCCTTCCCACCCGCTTGAATGGGGGCAGGAAAGGAAGATTGTGGATCGAGTCTATTTTGCATTTGAACCAGTGGGAAAGTAAAAAAAGGTGGTATGAAAAATTTCTAAGAGTTTCAAAATTTGTTCTTTAATGAATAAAGGTTACTTCCAAAAAGTTTTTAAGGGATGTTAAAAGGAAAAGAAACTCCTTAGGAGGAAGGTATGGCCATTGTAAAAGAAGCATACAGAGCATTGGAGTGTATCGTAGGTTCTGAATATATCTCAGATGACCCTGTGATTTGTGAGGGTTATCGATGTGGACCTGGAGGATATGAATGCGGACTGGGCTATGAGAGGGTAATGACAAAGATTCCAGGTGCGGTGATTCTTCCACGAACGACAGAGGAGGTTCAGAGGATTGTCAAGGTTTGCAATCGTTATAGGGTTCCTTATGTTCCTTACAGCACTGGATTCTATGGACCTCGTTCCCATTGTCATGTTGAGAATGAACTGCTCATCGATCTAAAGCGGATGAACGAGTTCGAAATTGATGAGAAGCATCTCTATGTCGTCCTTGGACCTGGAGTCGTATACTCTCCTCTTCAGGAAGAGGCAATGAAGCGGGGGGCCTATGTAGTAATTGGAGGAGGTGGCTCCCAGGCCTCTGTCATTGCCAATCTGATAGGGGATGGCTGGTCCCCATTAAGCCATCGGATTGGCCTTCCCCACAGGAGGATCTTGGGAACGGAACTGGTTCTACCTGATGGCGAACTGGTGAGGATGGGCTCCCTTGCCCTTGGTGATGACCCCTTCTGGGGTGATGGGATTGGTCCTGACCTAAGAGGTCTTCTGAGGGGATATACAGGATTGAGGGGATGTCTTGGGATTGTGACCAAAATGGCAATAAAACTTTTACCCTTTCAGCCCGAGAGGCTTATCCCTACAGGCATTTCGCCCAATACTACCCTTGCCCTTCCCGAAAAACGTATAAAATGGATTAACTACCAGATGCCAAGCAAAGAGGCACAGGTCAGGGCGATGTTTGAGATTGGAAAGGCTGAGATCGCAGGGGCGGTGACAAAGGTCCCTCTTTTCTGGCGAGCCATTGCAAAGGCGGAGTGCAAGGAGGAATTCTGGCAGATCTGGGGAAAAGAGAATGAGGATACGATTCGAAACTTTCACATCATTCGTGTCTTGCTAATCGGATTTACTTCTGAGGAACAGATGCGCTATGATGAGAATGTTCTGAATGACATTATGAAAGAGTTGGGTGGGATTCCAAGGCCTACTAAACCTTCTGACGAATCATGGATTAAGAATGCAGATTCAGCAGGTATGTGGTTGATGTGCGGCTCCTATGTGTCTGTCGATTATGTGATCGAGACCCTTTCCCAAGCCACCATCCATGGTGAGAGTTATGCAGAGTTGAAGAAGAAATATACTCCTCCCCTCATGCCTGATTATGGAGACCCGGGTTGGTTTCAGAGTTTTGAACTGGGTCATCAGGGTTATTCCGAATTCCTCATCTACTGGGATCAGGATGAGGACACAACCGGTGTTGACCATTTCTATGTAGAGACTGCAAAGATGAATATCAGGGAACGATTTTATACCTCTCTTTTAGGACCTCACCAGCCACTTTACCTGACAGGCCCTAAATATGGTCCTAATTATCATCAATGGCTTTTGAAGATCAAAGATGAGTTCGATCCGCTCTGGGTTTGTCATCCACCCGTACCCCTTGCCCATGACATCTTTGTTGAAAAGGCGGAGTGGATGAAACCGATTAAAGACTGGGAAAGCCCCGAGTCATTGATAAAAAGATAACCTCCCCTTCCTTTAATAAAGGGAGATTTCCTTTAAATTCTTCAGAGGAAATTTCCCTTTATTTGCAAAACGAGAGTTTCATTGTTAGAGCCATTCCTGTTATATTGGGATGAGGCTCTGATACAAAAGGTTACCTCGAGAAGGGATAATACCTTGGCAAAAAAAGAGATGATCTGTCCCTTTTCAGGAAGGTTGTGCAGGAATTGTGCGATTTATACTGGAAGACATTATTTTTTGTGTTATGCTAAAAATTATAAAGGGTCCCTTGTAAGGGAAAGAGGAGAAGGGGAGTTATTTCACCAAAAGCCCCAGAGGGCTTTTGCAATACCTGAAATCAATATTAAGGCATTGGATCCATTTGATATTGATCCGAATTGAGGTGTTAAGGATTGATTTTAAAAAGTGGTCTTAGGAGGTTAAACTTGGGATGTTGATTGAAGGAAAGTTTACCATGAGGGCTCCGATACAGAAACTTTGGAATTTTTTGCTCGAGCCAGGAACGCTTGCATCTTGTATCCCTGGAGCAGAAAAAGTGGAAACGGTTGATGATAAGACCTACGAATGTGTGGTTAAGCAATCCGTAGGTCCTATATCAGTTAGGTTTAAATTCAATGTCGAGTTAAAGGAGGTCGACCCCCCCAGATATGTAAAAGCGGTGGGCAGGGGAGAGGATATTGGAAAGATGGGGACATTTACCTGTGATGCTATCGTCAGGCTAAATGAGATTTCTGATGAAGAGGTTGAAGTCTCCTATCAGACCAATGTCAATATTGTTGGCAGACTTGCAACCTTTGGCGAGAGGATTATGCGTGCTAAGGCCAAATCAGTGGGTGAGGAGTTTACGAAAAACTTACAGAAGAGACTCAAAGGTGAAATGGCTTGACCGTTGAGGAAACACGTAATTAAGATAGAAAACGGAGGCTGAACTGAAATGATATGTGATTTTGAATATTTTTCTCCAAAGACGCTTAAAGAGGCACTTGGTTTGCTTGATCAATACAAGGGGGATTACAAAATCATTGCAGGGGGGCAGTCCCTTCTCATCATGATGAGACAGGGATTGATTAAACCCAGATACCTGATCGATATCAAAGGCCTCTCAGAACTTGACTATATTAAGTCTGATCCCCAAAAGGGGTTAAGAATAGGTTCTTTGATCACACATCGGGCCATTGAGAAATCACCCGTGATTAAAGAATCGTTTGGAATTCTTTCTGAAATGGAGCACAAACTGGCCTCTATCCAGACCCGTAACTGGGGTTCAATTGGAGGGAACTTATGTCATGGTGACCCTGCAGGAGACCCTGCACCTGTACTGATTACATTGAATGGGACCCTGACCCTTACAAGTCTGAAGGGCGAGAGAAGGATTTTAGTTGAGGACTTCTTCTTAGACTATTTTGAGACTGCATTGGAACCAGGCGAGATGCTGACGGAGATTCAAATCCCTCCTTTGCCTCCACATACAGGGGTTGCCTATACGAAATTCAATGTGATTGAGAATGATATGGCCATAGTTGGGGTTGGGGTTTCAATTACCTTAGCCTCCATAAACGGCCATTGCAAAGAGGTTCGTATCGCCTTAGCCAATGCTTCGCCGAGGCCAATGAGAGCCAAGCAGGCTGAAGAAATCCTAAGGGGTAAAAAGATTACGGATGATCTACTCAGTCAAGCAGGAGAGATTGCTTCTCAGGAGGCAGATCCGATATCTGATATTCATGCCTCAGAGGAATATCGGAGGGAACTTTTAAAGGTTTTGGTCAGAAGAGTTGGCGAGGAGGCGCTTCTTAGAGCCAAGAAGTCGTAGTTTGAATTGGTCAGTTTATTGAGGGAGGTTCTTATCCATGAGAAAAGAATTGAGATTAATAGTCAATGGACAGCCCTATGAGCTTTATGTGAAGCCAAAGAGCCTTCTGGTTGAGGTTTTGAGAAATGAGTTGGGGTTAACAGGCACAAAGAGGGGCTGTGAAAGTAGTTCATGCGGAATTTGCACGGTTATTCTAAACGGGATGGCGGTCAAGTCATGCTCCATCCTTGCCCTTCAAGCAGATGGAGCAGAGATTACAACGGTCGAGGGACTTGCAAAGGGTGGCAAGCTACATCCCTTACAGAAAGCCTTTCTCGATTACGGGGCCTATCAGTGCGGTTTTTGCACCCCTGGGATGTTGGCCTCTGCTAAGGCCTTTCTTGATGAAAATCCCAGACCTACCGAGATAGAGATAAGGGAGGCGATCAATGGCAATATATGTCGATGCACTGGCTACAATAGCATCGTTCGAGCCATCAAGGCTGTTGCAGATGGTGAGTATAAGGAGGAGAAATGAACAGGAAATACTCAGTAATTGGTAAATCGCATATTCGGGTCGATGGTTATGCGAAGGTGACCGGGCAGGCCAAATACACCTTTGATATGGTTTTACCAAATATGCTTTATGGGAAGATTTTAAGAAGCCCCCATCCTCATGCGAGGATTCTTAATATTGACACGAGTCGTGCTGAAAGAAAGATTGGTGTAAAGGCAGTTGTTACGGGAAAGGATACCTTAGGACGGAAAAATGGGGCGTGGCGGAGATTTCCTGAACTCTGTGATGAGGAGATCCTCTGTCGGGAGAAGGTTCGTTATATTGGGGACCCAGTGGCTGCAGTTGCTGCCATTGATGAGGAGATTGCTGAAGAGGCACTGGATTTGATTGAGGTTGAATATGAGATCCTGCCTGCGGTCTTCGATCCCCTTGAGGCCATGAAGGAGGGAGCCCCTAAGATTCACGACCATGCAGAAAGAAATATCAATGTGACACGCCGGATTGAATGGGGAGATGTGAGTGAGGCTTTTAAAGATTGTGACTATGTGATTGAAGACCAGTTTCATACCTCATCTCAGGCTCATCTCTGTATGGAAACCCACTGTGCAGTTGCGCACTTTGGGTATGATGGGAAACTCACTGTATGGACCTCCACCCAATCCAACTATTATATACAGGTGTTGCTGGCCGATATGTTAGGCTTAAGGGAAGGGGATGTTCGAGTCATTAAACCACCTACTGGAGGTGGCTTTGGGAGTAAGTTTGAACTGGATTCTGCCCAGTTTTGCGCAGCACTTCTATCACAAAAACTACGTCAGCCTGTAAAGATTGTCCTCACGCGTGAAGAGGAATTTATTGCCACGAAGCGGAAAACCCCAATGTATTACTATGTGAAGGTCGGAGCCAAAAAGGATGGGACCCTTCTGGCCAAAGAGGTCAGGGTGGTGACCGAAGGCGGTGCCTATACCGCCATGGGGGCTACTGCGCTTTATCTTACTGGTTTTTATTCTTCCTTACCATATAGATGGCCTAATTACCGTTATGATGGCTATCGCGTCTATACAAATACTGCACCTACTTCGGCACTTAGGGGGTTCGGTGCTCCACAGGCCTATTTTGCAGGGGAGTCGATGATAGATATGCTTGCAGAGGCAATGAAAATGGACCCCCTCGATCTAAGACGTAAAAATGCCATCACACCAAATTATGAAGTCCCTGGCCAGGCCTATATTCAGAGTTGTGGGCTAAAGGAATGTTATGATGCAATTGAAAAACATATCAAAGAGCGTGGGAAACTTCCTCCCAACCGAGGAATTGGTATTGGAAACTATGGCTTCATGTCAGGAGGGATCTTTAACTGGTTTAATACTCCCTATGCCTTTTCTGCAGCAATGGTCAAAATAAATATTGATGGGAAAGTGGACCTCTTTACAGGAGCCTGTGATACAGGGCAGGGATCGGATACGACCCTGGCCATGATCTGCGCTGAAGAACTGGGAGTCCATTTAGAGGATATCAGGGTTCATGCGGAGGATACAGACCTTGGTCCTGCTGACCTCGGTTCATGGGGAAGTCGGGAGACGTTGATGAATGGGAATGCGGTCAAGATGGCAGCAGCAGATGCGAAGCGTCAACTCCTGGAATTTGCCTGCGCCAAAATGAAACCAAATGTTGTGTATGACCTCGACATCAAGGACCATAAGATTTATATGGTGGACCGACCGGAACGATACGTCTCTTATTTTGAAATTGTCCAGGAGGCCATTAGAGCAAAAGAGGGGCAGACCATCATTGGAAGGGGTCACTATACCCCACATCGTAAGGGAATGGTTTCCCCTGCCTTTGGTTTTGGCGTCCAGGCAGTAGAGGTGGAGGTGGATCCTGAAACAGGAAAGGTTAAATTGATAGAGATTGTGACTGCCCATGATTGTGGTCAGGTGATCAATTCTGTGGCGGTGATTGGACAGGTAGAGGGGGCAACCATGCTGGCTGCGGGAGGGGGATTCTGTGAAGACCAGCCCATCGATAATGGTAAGATTCTTAATCCTTCGATTGGTGATTATAAGGTCCTTCGCTCTCTGGATATGCCAAAAACGGTTGGCATTGAGGTGGATACCTATGAACCTGAGGGGCCTTTCGGTGCGAAAGAAGCAGGAGAAGGGCTAACAAGTCCAACCGCTGGAGCAATGGCCAATGCAGTATACCGTGCGGTGGGGGTAAGAATAAAAGACCTGCCAATAACTCCGGAGAAGGTTCTTAGGGCCCTTAAGGAAAAAGAAAAATTAAAAGAGAAGAAATAGATAAATCTTTATACTCTAAGAGGAACGATGGCTTACCGCTGTCCTGTTTGCAATAAGGTTTCACCAACATCATTGGATTTGGTTCGTCACATGATGGGCAGGGGAGATAGTGTCCATAGAGAGTGGATTAATGCCAAAGGCTTTAACTATGCAGAGATGCTCGCATCTCAATTACAATCCTTTGGAAGTGAAGAGTATAAACGCTTAGCCCTTGTGCTGGAGAATGAGCCTGGGGTTAAGGTGGATGGTTAAAATTAATAGCCTTTCCAACTCCCCAAAAAAATTAATCAAATTGACACTTCCTAAACTCTATGATATCCAATGAAATAAAAGGCGTATCCGTGTTTAAATGATTATCTATCATATACCCTCACTCAAACCCTTTTGCCAAAGTAGGGAATTGGAGGGGTTTCATAAAGAGGTGTAAGGATGAAACGCATAGGTATTATTGCAAAAAAGAATAAGCCTGAGGTAATCCCCATTACCCGTAGTTTGATAGATTGGCTTCAGCCGAAGGGAATGGATGTCTACATTGAGAAAGATATGGAGGCTCTTTTCAAACCCTCTCTTTCAGATACTGCTCTCCGTTTGATTGACCGTGAGGAGTTTCCTGAACATGTGGAGATGATCATTGTCCTCGGAGGGGATGGGACACTTCTGAGTGTGGCCCGTCTGGTCGGAAATCACGGTATCCCCATTCTCGGTGTCAATCTTGGGGGATTGGGGTTTTTAACAGAGATCACCTTAGAGGAGTTATATCAGGTGCTGGAAAAAGTGGTAAGTAATAATTTTATCGTAGATGAGAGGGTGGTGCTTCATGCTACAGTCCTGAGGAGAGGGGAAAGGATGGCTGAGTTCAATGTCCTAAATGATGCGGTCATAAATAAAGGGGCATTGGCAAGAATGATTGATATTGAAACGACCATCAACGGAGAGTATGTGACCACTTTTAAATCGGATGGACTGATTATCTCAACTCCAACGGGCTCCACCGCCTACAATCTTTCTGCAGGAGGACCTATCGTTTATCCCTCCCTTCACTGTATCATCATAACTCCAATATGCCCTCATATGTTGACCAACCGTCCCATTATGATCCCAGACGATGTGGTCATTAGGGCCACTCTTAAAACCAAACAGCAGGAGGTCCTTTTGACACTGGATGGACAACAAGGTTTTTCCCTTGAATTTGAGGACATAGTGGAGGTTCGGAAGGCAGAAGGAGGAATCCTTCTGATCAAATCCCCTTACAGGCATTACTTTGAAGTTTTAAGAGAGAAACTTAAGTGGGGAGAAAGATGATTACCCTTCTATGTGTCATAGAAAATCCTCTCATTAAGATTTTCCCTATCTTGTGACGGGCATGGGAAACGATTGCGTTTATGTTGCTCGAACTTCGAATCAAAAATTTTGCCATCATTGATGAACTCACCCTCTCCTTTTCAAAAGGTCTAAACATTCTGACACTAGCGACAGGGGCGGGAAAGTCAAACATCCTTAACGCTGTGGGCCTCCTCTTAGGTGACAAGGCGACAGAGGAAATGATTCGTTCTTCAGAGGAGGAGGCAACCGTTGAGGCAATCTTTGATCTTTCCGAAAACCCCTCCGCTCAGGAGAAAGTAAGGGAAAAGATACAAAAGGGCAGAGTGGAAGAGGATTCCTTGGTTGTGAGACGGGTCATCTCCAAATCGGGTAGGGGAAAGGTGATGATAAACGATCAATTGGCCACCCTTGGAACCCTATCAGAGATAGGAGGAGAGTTACTCAGCATATATGGACAGCATGAACATCAATCACTTCAGAGGGTTGAGACGCATATCGATATATTGGATGAGTTGGGGGGATTGTTTGAGAAGCGAGAAGAGTTTCAGATGAAATATCAAGAATTTATTTCCCTCTCGGAAGAGGTGGCAAGGATAAAGGAGGAGAAGGAGAAGGGGGCTAAAGAACGTGAACTGATGAAGTTTCAACTTAAAGAGATTGAACAGTCTCAGATTCAGGAAGGAGAGGAAGAAGCCCTGAAGGAGGAGCGAAGGATTCTCCTTCATGCTAAAAAGTTGATCGATTTTGCCACCTTTTCAGAAGAAAAACTTATAGGAGAGGATGGATCTGCCATTGAAAAGATTCAGTCTATCCTTTATCAGGGGAGGGAGGCAGTGGAGATTGATCCATCCCTTTCTCCCTTCCTAAAGAGTTTAGAGAGCGCTTTGATACAGATTGAGGAAATCTGCCTCAGTCTGAGAGACTATTTGAAAAGAGTAGAGGTCAACCCACTCAGACTTGAAGAGGTTGAAAATAGGCTGGACGAGATCCAACGGTTAAAAAGGAAGTATGGATCAACAGTAGAGGAGATTCTTCTCTTTAAGAAGAGAATTGATGAGGCATTGCGCTCATTTACCTTTGATGAGGAGAGGCTATCAAAACTTGAGGAGGCATTGACCCCACTTCGGATCGAGGTTGAGGACTTAGCCAAAAGGCTCTCAAGGGAAAGAAAAAGGGTTGCTTCTGAATTAAAGAAATCTATTGAGAAGGAGTTGAGTTCTCTGGGGATGAGGCGAACAACATTTGAAGTCCATCTGGAAGAACAACCCCTTTCTATCAAAGGAATCGACCGGGTTGAATTCCTCATATCACCCAATGTGGGGGAGGCAGTAAGGCCTTTGGCAAAGATTGCATCGGGTGGAGAATTGAGTCGAATCATGCTGGCGATGAAGCGGATTTTGGCGAAGGTGGGTGGGCGCCAGGTCCTTATCTTTGATGAGGTGGATTCGGGAATTGGCGGGGCGATTGCAGAGGTGGTTGGAAGAAAATTGAAAGAACTATCGAAAATCCATCAGGTTATATGCGTCACACATCTTCCCCAGATCGCCTGTTTTGCAGATCAGCACCACAGTGTGAGAAAAGAACTGAGAGGGGGAAGGACCATTACGGTGGTAAACCTTTTGGAGAAAGAAGAGGTGGTTGATGAGATCGCAAGGATGCTCGGAGGTGTCAAGGTGACGGAAAAGACTCGGGACCATGCGAGGGAGATGATTGAAAATGCCAAAAAATCGTGAGCGCTTTGGTCTCATAAGAGAAAAAAAGTAATCGTAAACGAAAAACCGTCACTGGCACGGAGGTTAGATGATTCGAAAAGCCACACTTAAAGATGTGAAGGAGATTCAGCGGTTGATCAATCTCTACTCCACTCAAGGAGAAATCCTTCCTCGCTCCTTGAGCGAGATCTATGATAACCTCAGGGATTTCTTTGTCTACCTCAAGAAAGGAAAGGTGGTCGGAGTCTGTGCCCTCCACGTCTGTTGGGAGGATTTGGCTGAGATTCGTTCCCTTGCGATTGAAGAGTCTCTTAGAAATAAAGGGATGGGGGCAGAGATGGTGAAGACCTGTTTAAAGGAGTCGGAAAAACTGGGTGTCAAGAGGGTTTTTGCATTGACCTATAAACCCAAATTTTTTGAGCGATTGGGTTTCAAGAAAGTGGATAAGAGCATTCTTCCCCACAAAATCTGGACAGACTGTGTTAAATGTGTGAAGTTCCCGGATTGTGATGAAGTAGCAGTGATCAAAGAGTTGTAATTTTATTTCTCTTCCCCCAGAAGGATTCGTAATACAAGATTGGCCTGATGGTGGGCTGCAATCCCCACTCTCGGAGCCATCAAACCCATTCCTGCTCGGGCTTCTGTCTTTTGATCCCCCACGATAAATATTCTTGATGAGAAGCGGACCGTTTTTATCTCATTGCTCTCCCCAAAACCAGCTACGCCAGATGCAGCGACAATATATTTTTCAGGCATCTTCTCAGACACAGCATTAATCAACATCGCCTTTTCTTCTGCTCGATCAAAGGCCTCAACAATCACCTCGGCCTCTTTAAAAATCTTTTCTACATTGTCTCTTTCTACCCTTACCAAATGGGTTAAGACCTTTACATAAGGGTTGGCTTTGGATATGGTTTCACGAAGGGCCTCAACCTTTGGAATTCCAATCTGGTGAGTAAAATATTGTTGTCTATTCAGGTTAGAAGGTTCCACCACATCAAAATCGGCAAGGATAAGTGTTCCTACTCCCACCCTGGCCAATGCCATGGCAACCGTGGAACCAAGGCCTCCTAAACCAGCAATTCCAACCACCGAATTTCTGATTTTTTGATGAACACCAGGAGTATGCCTTGCCATCATCAAAGATTCAAACTCGTCCGCGGATGGGATCTCTCCCTTTTTAATGAAGACGATCATATCACCATTTTGTAGGGGGCAATCCGATGAAAGTGGAAACCCATTATAGATGACTAAATCGGCATTAGGCTTGAGTCTATCCTTTAGTTGGAGAAGGCTGATCCCTCTTTCAACAGATATCTCTTTTTCATTGACCTTGACTTGAATTTTAAAATCCTCCCCTTTCACAAAGACAAGATTAATGGATAAGAGGGTCATTGTCAACAAAAGATCACGAGGGTTCTGAAAAAGTATTAAAAATGAGTTTTATAGACTGGGGAGGTGGGGTGGAAAAGCCTTCGAGCGGATACCTTTAA
>JBBIRM010000088.1:0-11442 GCA_037441765.1 Deltaproteobacteria bacterium
AAATTGCTAACAATCGTTTAAGAAAAAATCTATTCTTTTAAGGGAATTAATCAATAGTGCTAAAACTATAAAAGGTATCCGCTCGAAGGTTTTTTCACCCCACCTCCCCAATCTGAAAATTCGTTTTAAATACTTTTTCAGAAGTCTCATAGCGTTTTTTGACAATCTAAAAGGAATCAGAGAAAATTTCAAGGGATCTCAGAATTTCTAAAAAGTCTATATTCTGCTTTTAAAAGGAAGTAGTTATGAGCCCCGGGGGATGATTGACTTTATGATTCTTCAGTTGGTCGGGCTGAGGTTTGTCTTCTTCTTCCCACAGATAGCCCTCTGGCTTCCTAATTTACTATTCAGTTAATGGGTGCCCCATCAATCCAGTCGGCCTGTCACTTTTTCAACTCTCCTTAGAAGCTCACCAGATTCAATGAGGAATTTAATTCTTTTAATGTCCTCACTGAATCTTCTATCACTTCTAATTGGAGGAACCCTTTCTCGGACCACCTGATAAGCCTCTTTTACACCGATACCTGGCTGAAGGGGAAGAAGAAATTCCAAACCCTGTATGGCACAAAGTAGTTCCATGGCTAAGATATTTTCGACATTTCTAACAATCTCCATTCCTTTCCTCGCAGAAATCGTTCCCATGGATACGTGGTCTTCTTTATCGGCTGAGGTTGGAATTGAGTCCACGCTTGCTGGATGGGCCAGAACCTTATTCTCTGAGGTCAGTGAGGCAGCGCTTACCTGAACCATCATCAATCCCGAATGGAGTCCTCCTTTTTTAGTAAGAAATGGAGGAAGGCCGGAGAGGGCTGGATTTATCAGTTTCTCTATCCTTCTTTCGGAGATCGCGCCCAGCTCAGAGACAACAATTCCTAAAAAATCGAGTGCAAAGGCAACAGGCTCCCCATGAAAATTTCCACAATTAAGGATCTTTCCTTTTTCTGCAAAGATAAGAGGGTTATCGGTTGCAGAATTGACCTCTATCTCTAAGATCTTCCGGACAAAGTTAAGGCCATCCCTTACAGCCCCGTGAACTTGAGGGATACAGCGAAGTGAGTAAGCATCCTGAATCTTTGGACAGAATTTATGTGACTGAGCGATTTCACTATCACGATCCAATCTCTGGAAATTCTTTGAGACCGCAAGTTGACCTGGGAAGGGACGAACCTTCTGAATATCGAGATCGAATGCACTAAGAGTTCCCTTTAATGCTTCTAAGGTGCAGGCCCCCGTAATGTCTGCCACCTTGCAGAGTCGCTCTGCACGGAGAAGGGCAAGTAAACCAACAGCAGTCATCACCTGAGTTCCATTTATCAGCGCAAGCCCCTCCTTTGCCTTGAGGAGAAAGGGTGATAGCCCTGCCCTTAGCATTGCTTTTTTACCAGACATTCTCTTTCCATTGAACAACGCCTCTCCTTCACCCATCAATACTGATGCAAGATGGGCCAGAGGAGCAAGATCGCCACTTGCTCCAACAGATCCCTTTTCAGGGATGAGAGGATGAACGCCTCTATTGAGCATCTCCAAAAGGGTCTTTATTAGTTCAATCCTGACACCTGAATAACCCATGGCAAGGACATTGGCCCTCAAAAGCATGATGGCACGGGTGGTCACTTCATCGAAGTAAGGGCCAACGCCCACAGAATGGCTTCGAAGAAGATTTCTCTGAAGCGCCTCGATCTGTGAAGAACCAATCAACTTATCTGAAAGCAATCCAAATCCTGTGGTCACTCCATAAATCTTCTCACCTTTACTCAGTGCCTTCTCAACAAACTCCCTTGAATGTTTAACCTTCTTAGACACAGAGGGAGAAATTTTAACCTTTGCCCTTCCCTTTGCGACCTCCTCAACCTCATCTAAGGTGAGATGTTCTCCATCAATGAGTATATTTTTCATAGTAATTGATTACCCTAAAAAATCTCCCAACCTCTTTATCGTTGATAGATCGTCACTCCTGGGATTTTAATCCCTTTCTCTTTTGCGGTCTGGATGGCCTCCTCGTATCCAGCATCTGTATGTCGCATCACCCCTGTCCCTGGATCAGTGGTCAATACCCTTATAAGCCTTCTCTCCGCATCCTTTGTCCCATCCGCAACAACCACCATTCCTGCATGGATGGAATATCCTATCCCCACTCCACCTCCGTGATGGACAGATACCCATGTGGCACCTGCAGCGGTATTGAGCAGGGCATTTAGAATCGGCCAATCCGCAATGGCATCGCTTCCATCCTTCATCCCCTCTGTCTCACGATAAGGGGAGGCCACAGATCCACTATCCAGATGGTCCCTTCCAATCACAATCGGTGCCTTCAACTTCTTTCTTGCGACCATATCATTAAAAACCTTTCCAATCCTCGCCCTCTGACCGTATCCAAGCCAGCAGATCCTTGCTGGAAGCCCCTGAAACTTGACCTTCTCCCTCGCCAATCGAATCCATCTCGTTAGAGAAACATCATCAGGAAATTCTTTTAAAATCGCATCGTCTGTCTTATAAATATCTTCAGGATCTCCAGATAAAGCAGCCCAACGGAAAGGCCCCTTCCCCTCGCAGAAAAGAGGTCGAATAAAGGCAGGGACAAACCCAGGATAGTTGAAGGCCTCTTTAACCCCTGCCTCAAAGGCCTGGGCACGGAGGTTATTCCCATAATCGAAGACGATCGATCCCTTCTTCTGGAGTTCAAGCATTGCCCGGACATGGATTGCCATTGATTCCATTGCCCTCCGGATATACTCCTTGGGATTAGTCCTTCTAAGTTCGAGGGCCTCTTCAAGGCTTAATCCTGCAGGGATATATCCATTTAATGCATCGTGAGCAGAGGTTTGATCTGTAACCAGGTCTGGAACAATTCCTTGCCTCACAATCTCCGGATGGATCTCTGCAGCATTCCCCACAAGACCAATAGATTTTGGAATCCCCTTCTCTTTTGCACTGAGGGCCATGATCAGGACATCTTCGAGATTATCGGTCATCACATCGAGGTAACCAGTTTCCAGACGCCTTTTAATTCTGTTCGGGTCAACTTCCACACCCAAAAAGACTCCCTCGTTCATAGTGGCTGCAAGAGGCTGGGCCCCTCCCATCCCTCCAAGCCCTGCAGAAAGAATCAGCCTCCCCTTTAACGAACCCCCAAAATGTTTCCTCCCCGCAGAGGCAAAGGTCTCATAGGTTCCCTGAAGAATTCCTTGAGTCCCAATATATATCCAACTTCCAGCGGTCATCTGACCATACATCGTGAGTCCAAGTTCCTCCAACTCTCGAAACTTCTCCCAGTTGGCCCAGTTGGGAACAAGCATCGAATTGGAAATCAAGACTCTGGGGGCATCCTTATGCGTTTTAAAGATTCCAACGGGCTTACCCGATTGAACCAGCAGGGTTTCATCCTCCTCTAAATTTTTCAAACATTTCACCAATAGGTGGTATGCCTCCCAGTTTCGGGCGGCCTTCCCCGCACCTCCATAGACAATCAGGTCTGCGGGCTTCTCTGCCACTTCTGGGTCAAGATTGTTCATCAGCATTCGTAATGCTGCCTCAGTCTGCCAACTCTTGCAGGTCTTTTTTGACCCTCGGGGGGCTTTAATCCCAATTTGAACGCCTGTCAGGGTTTCCACCTTCTCTTTGAGTTTAACTTTTTTCTTCTCCATATCTCTCCCCTTAACATTAATTTTTACCTGTCATCCGCTTACCCCAAAAATGACTGAAAAATTATATACTGGAATATAATCGATGTAAAATATTTTGGGAAGATATCAGGTATTTAAGGTTATCTAATCTAAATCTTGTAGGAATAGATTATAATCTGTCCCTACAATTCTGATCATCTCCCTCCCAGGTAGGCCTTTTTTACCTGAGGATTTGTGGCAAGATGTTGACTCTCTCCACTTAAGACAATCTCTCCTGTTTCGAGGACATAGCCCCTATCAGCGGTAGCGAGGGCTTTTCGTGCATTCTGCTCCACTAAAAGAATGGTCACCCTTTGCCTGTGAAGATTCTCAATCACCCTGAATGTCTCCTCAACATAGATTGGCATCAATCCCAGGGAAATTTCGTCCATCAGGATCACCCTCGGTCGAGACATCAACGCCCTGGCAATGGCAAGCATCTGTTGCTCTCCACCACTTAGGGTCTTTCCTACCTGGTTCTTTCTTTCTTTGAGGATCGGGAATAATCCAAACACTTCTTCCATGCCCTCCTGAATAACCTTCCGCTCCGTCTGAGTGTAAGCCCCCATTAGCAGATTTTCAGCCACTGTGAGGTCTGGAAAGATCTTTCTTCCTTCAGGAACAAGGCTGATACCAAGTCTGGCTCGATAATGTGAGGGCCGGGAAGTGATATTCTCTCCCTGAAATAAAATCTCCCCCTTTCTGCACCTCACTAACCCCATGACTGCACGAAGGGTTGTACTCTTACCCGCTCCATTTGCCCCGATAATAGTGACCAGTTCTCCCTCCTCCACCTTGAAACTAATACCTTTGATGGCGAGAAACTCTCCGTAAGAGACTTCGATCTCCCGCACTTCTAACATCTCAGGCCTCCTCTTTAGGTTATTCCGACTTCCCGAGATAAGCCTCGATGACCCTTGGGTTTGAACGAATCTCTTCAGGTGTACCTTCAGCGATCTTGATCCCATGGTCTAAAACGATAATCCGCCTGCATAGATCCATCACAACATGCATGTTGTGTTCTATGAGAAGAACCCCGATACCCTGTTGGCTCACCTGACGGATGAGATCCATTAACTGTCTCGATTCCTCGAACCTTAATCCAGCAGAGGGTTCATCGAGAAGCAGGAGATTGGGTTTAAGGGCAAGAGCACGGGCGATCTCAAGTCGCTTTTTAAAGCCGAGAGGAAGATTTTTTGCAATCTGCTTGGCATAAGGCCGAAGACCTGATCGTTCGATTAAACGGTGAACCTCCGCCAAAATTTCTGGTTGTCGAAATGGATAGGTGGATTTTATAAGGGATGGATAGAATTGGTGTCCAAAGGCTACAAGGACATTTGTCTCCACATCTAAGTTCTGAAAGGGCCTAACGATTTGAAATGTGCGACCAATCCCCAGATGGCTGATCTCGTGAGGTTTTAATCCTGAGATGGACCTTCCCTGAAAGAGAATCTCCCCGCCTGAGGAAGGATAGATCCCTGAGATAAGATTGAAAAGGGTTGTCTTACCTGCTCCATTTGGGCCGATGATTCCGAGAATCTCTCCACCTTCCGTTGTAAAACTAACTCCATCTAAGGCACGAAGGCCATCGAACTCTTTGCTAAGATTTTTTACCTCAAGCAACATCCCAATTTACTCTCTGGCACTGGTTTGAAAGGCAGGGCGCCTGAATAGGTTGACGAGAAATGACTCTGCTCCTAAGAGGCCACCTGGTTGAAAGCGCATCATCGCAAGGAGCAAAACTCCGTATATCAGAGTCCGATATTCCATAATGGGCCGGAAGATTTCAGGAAGAATTCCAAGGATAATTGCACCCACGAGAGGACCCCAGCGCGTCCCAATCCCGCCGAAGACCACCATAGAAAGGATTACAATGGATTGCCCAAAGCCAAAGTTCTGTGGCATGATAAAGGTTAAAAAGTGGGCATAAAATCCACCTGCAAGTCCAGCGATTGCGCTACCCATAATAAATGCCAGGACTTTAAAACGAACAACATCCACTCCCATGGTCTCCGCAGCCTGTTCATCTTCTCGAATGGAGTCCCAGGCGAGTCCAATCCATGAACGGCCAAGCCAGTAATCCAATAAAAGCAGTCCCACAAATACAAGCATAATTAGAACAAAATATTCGGGTTTTGTCATCTCCCTCCCGAGCCATCTGGGAAGACTGATACCTCCAATCCCCATGGCCCCACCGAAGAATGGTATGTAAAGGAAAACTGCTTCTATAACAAAATTTATTCCCATGGTGGTGATGGCCAGAAAGTCATCCCTAACCCGCAGACAGGGGATACCGAGAATGGCTCCAATGAGACCTGCTACTAATCCTGCCATAGGGACATCGATCCAGAAGGGAAGGCCAGCCCTTGTATAGATAATGGCCGAGGTGTAGGCACCAATGCCAAAGAAGGCAGCATGACCGAGGGAGATCTGGCCAGCACGACCCGTGATTATGTTAAGACTATGGGCCAGGATGACATAGATGAGAACTGTGATTAGGACTGTAATCAAGTATCCGCTGATCATATTTTTAATCATCAGGCCTTTCCTAATAATCCATAAGGCCTAAACATCAATACTAAAATCATGGCCACGAAAGCCACCGCGTCTCTTGGAAAAGGAATTGCAAGGACCCCTATGAAAAATGTTTCAACCAATCCAACAATGATTGATGCCAGCACTGTCCCAGGTATATTTCCAAGCCCTCCTAAGACAACAATTGCCAGAGCCTTATAGGCAGGGATGCTACCCATCGTGGGCCAAACCTGATTATCATAGACTCCAATCAATACCCCTGCTGCTCCAGCCATTGCCGAACCTATAAGAAAGTTAACTGCAATGATCGCCTTCACATTCACCCCGAAGGAAGAGGTTGTCTCAGCATCCTGAGCACATGCCCTCATTGCAAGGCCTGTCCGTGATTTTGTAAGAAAGGTCCATAAAAAAATCAGGGTGCCGAAGGTAACCAGGAGGATCAGAATTTGAGTTTCTGTTAGACGAAAAGGCCCAATTGAAAGATCCCCTAATCCCACTGTGGCATTGTAGGCAATGGTATGAGGGCCTGCCACAATCCGAAAGGCCTCCTCCATGGCAGTGAAGAGACCAATGGAAACAATTAGTGGAGCAATCCGGGGCAAATGTAGCAAGGGAGCGTATAAGAATCGCTCAACGAGGTATCCTGTTAGAGCAGAACCTGCCATCCCGATGAACAATGAGACCCAGAAGTCCCCAACAAGACGAAATGAAAAGAGGCCAATATAAGCCCCGAGGGCATAAATCCCTGCATGTGCCACATGGAGAATCTTCAATATTCCATAGACCATTGTCAGCCCAAGGGAGATCAGGGCATAAACACTTCCAATGGCAATTCCATTTGCGAGTTGTTGCCAGAGCATAGATTCAATTAGATTGAGTAGGGGATGGTTTGAAACCACCCCCTACTTCGATTATTGTTTCAAAGGCGGAGTGATAACCTCAGGGTTATCAATCACTGCCATCCGGCGGAATTTACCTCCTTTAACCACTTGAATCTGAACAGGTTTGACCACTTCCCCCTGAACAAAGCGACTGATCTTCCCTGTCAGGCCATTGTAATTTTTAGTTTCCATTAAGGCCTTTTGAATAGCCTTTGGGTCTGTTCCTGCCTTTTCAATGGCTTTGACGAGAATCATAAAGGCATCATAACTGGATGCCCCGACCATGTCCGCATCTTCTCCATAGGTCTTTTTAAAATTCTTCAGGAAATTCTGAACCAGAGGTCTTGGATCATCTCGATCGAGGTTGGTTGCAATGATTACACCCTCTGCCGAAGAACCAGCGATCTCTAAAAACTTTGGAGAATCAAAGCCCTCCTCCCCCAATATTTGGCTTTTAATCCCAAGTTCCTTGGCCTGACGAACAATCGAGGCCGCCTCATTATAATATCCTGCAGCAAAGATGACATCAGGATTTCCTTCTTTGATTCTTGTCAGGTAAGGACGAAAATCCTTCTCCCCCGGGAACTTATACATCTGTTTGGTAAGTATCGTTGAACCTAACTTCTCTGCCCTCGCAGCAAATCCTGCGGAAATGGCACGGCCGAAATCATTGTCCATGGAAATGATTGAGATCTTCTTGGCTTTCAGATTTTTGACCGCAAATTCAGCCGCTGCTGCTCCCTCTACCTCCCCAAGGAAGCCATTTCGGAAAATGAAGTCATTGGGTTTCTTTTGCACGGGGTCCCAGGTAACATCTGGATGGACCGCATACCCTGCAACCATCGGCATTCCTGCCTTCTGGAATATTGGGGCTGTCACCCGGGTGGGGCCACTGTAGGAACCGCTGACCACCCCCACTACCTTATCTTTTTCAATAAGTTTATTGGCAATGGCCACTGCCTCCTCTGCCTTCAAACGGTCATCATAAACGATCAACTCTACCTTCTTTCCCTTAATCCCCCCGGCCTCGTTGACCTCTTTCACTCCCAATTCAACAGCATTTTTTGCACTCATCCCATCCGCCGCAGCAGGCCCGGTAATTGGAGCAAAGAACCCAATCTTGATTGTCTCCTGTGCCTTCCCTTCACCAAACCAAAAGAAGGAGAAAGCCAATGCCACACCCAAAAAAATCGCTAAACCTCTAAGTCTTCTCATCTTAAAGCCCTCCTTTCACTTTGTTTATAATCACCCGGTAATCTGACATTACAAATAATCTATTTATTAGAAAAAAGTGGTGGAGTCAAGAGAGATCAAAATTATTTTTTAATGGGAAAATCAATCTCTCCCCTTTAAAATGGTACTTGCCTTGTAGAGAAAGTATGTCGCAATGATTGTAAGGGCAATAAAGGCAAAGAGCGATAGCCACAGCGGACCATAGAGGTAAAGGAAGTACGACAATGAAATGCTTGTAAGGATGAATAGGCTTCCTAATAGGTAGATGATGTATTGCCTCCATCTAAAATGTCCCTTAATCTCTTTCAGTTCGTCCAGGAAGAAGATGATAAAAAGGATGATGGCAATTAATACGAAAGAGAAGAGGACAAAATAGAGGAAGTAGACATCCATCAATTAAACCCTAATATCTAAACCAAAAAAATCAAGATTGGTTAATCTTTTGAGTTTTAATATGAGAATTTTTCCCAAACAATTTTTATGTATGGCAGGCCTTCAGGCCTGCATCAAATATGTCAAAGACAAGGCCCAAGCCTTGCCCTAAAAATTCGGTTATTGTTGAGAAAATTTCAAATATGATTTTTATCTAAGTTTTTCACATTTTGGTGAATCAAGTCAAGCCAAAAATTGGGTTCCCTTGGAGACCATCGTCTCGCTTACTAATTTTAAAATTTGACGGAAATCGAAGGGTTTGGGGATTAAAAAATCAAGGTGGTTTTCTTCTATCTCTTCCTGGCTCAACTGGATACCCCATCCTGTAATCATACCAACAGGTGTATGGGGACTCAAATTCTTAATGGCCCTGCATACCTCCCAGCCTGAGATTCCTGGCATTCCGAGATCAGTCAAAACAATATCGAACTTATTCTCTTTAAATAACCGAATCCCCTCCTCTCCATCCTTGGCCACCATGACCTGATGATTGACCTTAGTAAGGATCTTTGAAAGGGTATTCCTCACCTCTTCCTCATCGTCAATCACAAGGATTCGAGCCTCTTTTCCTTTTTGAATAGTAAATGTTAAAGATTCTTCCTCCTTTCCCTCCCCTTCCAACTGAACGGGTAAGGAAATGGTAAAGGTTGTCCCATACCCAACCTTACTCTCCACCTCAATCTCCCCACCAAAACGTCTGATAATGCCATAAGACATACTCAACCCTAACCCTGTATTGGTAAAAGGTTTAGTTGTGAAGAAGGGTTCGAAAATCCTCTTCTTTACTTCCTCATCCATACCAATTCCAGTATCTGATAATTGAATGTAAACCTTCTGATTCTGATGGAATGTTCGAACTTCAATCTTACCACCCTCTGGCATTGCTTCAATGGCGTTGAAGATCATATTGGTAATCACCTCTCTTAGATCAGAGGCATTGCCACCTACTGATGGGATTTCTTCCAGATTTGAAACGAACTCAATTGAAACCCCCTTTGCCTGGGCCTCGTCTTTCCATTTGGGTTTGGTGATCTCAATTGCATCTCGGATGATTTGATTGATATCCAACCTGTAGAGTTCTTGATGGGTTCTTTTTCTTGTAAATTCCTGAAGCCTTTTGACAGTATGAGCAGCATCTTTGGCAACCTTCTCAATCGTCCTTAGAGATTCCTTTAACTCCTCATCTTTTGTGGTGATCAACATCAACTGGGCATTTCCAAGAATTGCAGCAAGGGCATTGTTAAAATCGTGGGCAACGCCACTTGCCATCTCCCCGAGGGCACGAAGTTTTTCACTCTGAAGTAACTGCTCCTCCATTCTCTTTTTTTCTGTGATATCTCTGACAAAGACGATAAAATTGACCCCTCCTGTCGTTCCCTTCAATACCTTTGCATTGATCTCAATATTTCTGACCTCACCACCCTTTCTGATCCCATTTAGTTCAAAGAGCGGGGGGAACCTCTCGCCCCTTTCTCTTTTAGCGGTGCGCTCTGCGATTAATCGCCTGCTATCCTCATCAATGAGGTCTCGAAAATCAATACCAACCAATTCCTCAATAGAATAACCAAAGATTTCTGACATCTTTTGATTAGCATATTTCAACCGGTAATCCAGGCCAATCACACAGATTCCTTCATGAGCCCCTTCAACGACCATCCGATATTTTTCCTCTGACTCTCTAATCCCCTCATAAAGGCGTAGGTTATCAATGACGGTAGCCAATTGCCCTCCAATAATTAAGAGTAAGCGAAGATCATCCTTTGTAAAGGCGTTTGTTACATTCCTCTGGGCATCAATGACCCCGATTACTTTCCGCCCTACCTTTAAAGGAACACACATTTCTGAACGGATGCTTTCATCTCCACAGATATATCTCGAATCTCTAAAGACATCATTTACTAAGAGAGGTTCTCCCTTTTCTGCTACCCATCCTGTAATTCCCCTCCCCACTGAAAGAGCAAGTTTTTCAATCTCCTTAATAGAAATCTCATTGTAAGAGGAGGGATGTGGGATTAATCTTTTTGTCTTTTCATCCACAAGTAGAATACCTATTCTTTCAAATTTGAACAGATGATTCAGGCTATTTATGATATCTTTCAACATTTGATTTAAGTTAAATGAAGAGGCAGAAATTTTTATAATCTCGTAAAGAACAGACAATTCATTAAGCCTGTTTATGGTCTCCTCAAAAAGTAGGGCGTTTTGGATGGAGATAGCCAGACTTGGCGCTATCAATGGGAGGAAATTAATATGATGATCAGAAAAATGGTTGACCTCTTTACTTCCAAAATTTATTGTCCCAAAGACCTTCCCCTTATATTCCAACGGATAGACTAAAGAGGAACGAATACCCTCTTTCAGTAATTTCTTATCAATCCAGGAATCACTTTTTTCTGTATCGTTTACTATAACAGGTCGACCTGTTTCTAAGGCCTTAGCAAAGGAGGTCCCTTCTTTTGGATAAATAACCCCATTCCTCAACTCTTTCGATTCGTAATCCTTTTTTTGGGCAAAATATCGAAACCCCTCTCCCTTTTCATCCAAAATGCTAATTGTCATCCTTTCAGAATCAAATACCCTCTTCAATTCAGCGTGGACTGCACTGATCACCTGCCTTATATCAAGGCTCGATGCAAGGATTTTATTGATATTATTTATAACCTCTTTTTCAGTCTCCAGCCGTTTCTCTTGGGTTACCT
>JBBIRM010000089.1:0-11257 GCA_037441765.1 Deltaproteobacteria bacterium
ATCCGATGCATTTTTATACACCCATTTCAATTACCACAAAAATCCGTCATGAGCCCAATTTTACAATGATTGAGATTCTTCTTGGGATATGATATGAAATTAGATGTTTCAAATATAATTAAGGAGTTAAGGATGGTTCAGATTTTCTCGATAAAAACCTCAAAGCAGGTAGAATTTGTGGATATCACCCATCGGGTTCAAGAGGAGGTTAACAAAACTGGTATAAAAGATGGGATCTGTATCATCTTTGTTCCTCACACTACTGCCGGGCTAACGATTAATGAGAATGCTGATCCAAGTGTGGTTCAAGATATAATAATGGAATTGAATAAGATCGTTCCCTTTCAGGATAAATACCTTCACAGAGAAGGAAACTCCCCAGCCCATATTAAGGCAAGTTTGGTAGGATCTTCACTAAATATCATCATCGAATCAGGAAGACTCAGCCTTGGAACCTGGCAGGGGATCTTCTTATGCGAATTTGATGGACCGAGAAGTCGGAAGATCCATGTGAAAGTCATATCGGATAGAGGATAAACATCATCAATACGGGTTTGCCAAACGACATCTTCAATGGATTTCCAAGATCTTATCGATAAAGCATGCAAGATACTTGAAAAAGAACCGAGATTAATCCATCTTGCACCAGAAGGAAAGGTTGTATTTGTGGGGGATACCCATGGAGATCTGGATGCCTCTCAGAAGGTAATCCATCGATATTTAAAAAGCCATTATCGAATCATTTTTTTAGGTGATTATGTGGACAGAGGGGAGGAGTCAGAAGCAAATATCAATTACCTCCTCCAGATGAAGATTGAACACCCGGAGCAAATCATTCTCCTTGCAGGGAATCACGAGGGGTTTATGATTAAGGAACTTTACCCTGCAGACTTCTGGGAATCTCTTACCTTTGAGAGGAGGAGAAAGTATGGATTGATTTTTTCAAAACTTCCGCTTTGTGCTACATCAGAAAATGGTATTCTGGCCCTTCATGGTGGATTACCTGAATTCGAAACAATTGAGGAAATAAACAGTATTGAGTTGGGGGATGAGCAGTGGGACAGGATCGTCTGGGGAGATTTCGTCGAAAGAGAAAGCGGATTGATAGGAAATTTTTGGGGAAGACCTCAATTCGGCTCATCCTATTTTGAGCGAATGATGGAGAGATATCAAAAGAAAATTTTAATTCGTTCCCATCAGCCCAATGCCCCCTTGATGATGTTCAAAAAGAGGTGTATTACCATCTTCACCTCTTATGCCTATCTTCCCATTCGCACGACTGTGGTGGTCAACCTTGAGAAAGAGCTCAGGGATGCTGAGGATGTCGTGATAGAAAGAATATAGGACGATTGCATTCCAAAATGAGGACTCTTTATGCCCAAAATCATCTCGTTTGATATGGATGGGACTCTGATCGACCCTGAGTTCACGGATTGGGTCTGGAGCCATGGCATTCCCACCCTTTATGCAAAGAAGAATGGGATTGACTTCGAGGAGGCAAAGCAAATAGTGGAAGGAGAATATAGAAAAGTTGGGGAGGGGGCAATCGAGTGGTATGACATCAAATATTGGTTAAATCTTTTCGGACTCAATCCTGACTGGAAGGCCTTGATGGAGCAATACATCGATAAGATAAAAGTCTATTCAGATGTAAATCATGTTTTGGATCGCCTGAAAGAGAGGGGTTCATTAGTCCTTACCTCCAATGCGGGGAGGGAGTTCATCGATATTGAACTCGAGGTTACAGGGCTTGGAAGATATTTTGACCGGATCTTTTCAGCGACCTCCGATTTTGGTCAGATCAAGAAGACGATCCATTTTTATCAAACCATTTGTGAAATTCTTAAAGTAACCCCAGATGAGATAGTCCATGTAGGAGATCATTATGAGTTCGATTATTTAGTTCCTCGTTCTATCGGTATCCATGCCTTCTATCTGGACCGGTCAGGAAAGGAGAAAGGGGAGTTTATTCTTGGCGATTTAAGGGAATTAGAGAAAAAAATGGGGGCAGATATTGTTCTATGAAAAATTATTTCAGGAGTGAAATTTGTTAATCTCAAAGGGGAAAAGTTTCATTGTCGGAGCCCCGATCAAGGAAAATCCCTCATTTAAAATTCACTGGGGATGGGTCGTTTTAGGCTCCTGTTTTATTACTCTTTTTATCAATTACAGTATTCGTATCGGGGCTTACTCCGTCCTCCTTCCTGAGATGGTCAAGGATCTTCATCTTAATATGACTCAGGCAGGGATGATTAGGGCAGCCTATTTTTTGACCTATATCCTTTTTTCTCCTCTGATGGGTTGGTTGATGGACCGATTTGGTGGTAGGTTTGTGATCAGTTCTTTCTGCCTCTTTTTAGGGGCAGGAACCATTTTAATGGGTTTTTCCTCTAATCTTCTCACAGGCATCCTTTATCATGGGGTGGTTGGTATTGGGGCGGCAGCCATTTGGACACCTGTTGCTGCACTTATTCAAAAATGGTTTGGGGCAAAAAGAAGGGGGTTAGCATTAGGAATTCTTTCACCCAGTTATGCATTGGGTTTTGGATTAATGGGGATCGTCCTTCCTATTATCGTGAAGAATTATAATTGGAGATGGGGATGGTACATCTTAGGTATAGCAGGAATACTGTTGGTTGGGATGAATTTCTTATTTCTCAGGGATGATCCGGTAAAAGTGGGTCTTCTACCATGGGGTGAAACCTCCAGGGTAGATATGGTTTCCTCAACCAATGAAGAATCGGTTAAGAGCATTAAGATTCTCAGGAGGTCTCCCTTCTGGGTCATAAGCATCTCATATTTTTTAATTTCTGTTGGAGTCTATATTGTTTCAGATTTCCTCGTCACCTACGGGGTGATGGAGTTAAGGCTCCCTTACCCGACAGCCTCGACCTTTATCTCCATTATGGCTTTGACCAGCATTATGGGAGGGTTTATTTTGATGACCGTTTCTGATTTTCTCGGGAGGATAAAGACATTAATCTTTACCCAACTGCTTTTAATGGGAAGTATCCTTTTGATCATCTTTGCTCGAGAAAATATTGGATGGTTGAGATTGGGCGTAGGATGCTTTGGATTTTTTTATGGCCCAATATTTCCGTTGTATGCAGCCTGCGCAAGGGATTATTTTGAGAAGGAGGTTGCAGGGACGGTGATTGGCCTCTTCACCATTTTTTATGGTGTGGGAGCCATGTTGGGACCCATCTTAGGTGGATACCTTTCAGATATAACCCAAACCTTCAGATGGTCCTATGGGCTTGGGGCTTTTAGTGCATTGATCTCTACCATTGTCATTTCCGCCTTGATAAAACCCCTGCCCTTTGGGAAGAGGGATTGAAAGGCTTCTTTTCTTTATGGTAGGATGAATTGAGGAAATAGGTGAATCTAAGAAAACCCACTGAGTCTACTTTGTGGGATGGAGATATAGGAGGATAGAGAGTGGTGACGCCAAGAATATTGGTCGTTGACGATGAGGAGATCGTCTGCGAGAGTTGCAAGAGAATCCTCGAAGAAGAGGGCTACGAGGTCGAAACTGCCCTGAGCGGGGAAGAGGCCTTTAGCAAGATGAAGGAGAATCCATATGATATTGTTCTGACAGACCTAAAGATGCCAGGAATTGATGGAATGGAGGTTTTAAAAACCATCCGGAGAGATTATCCCAGCACCATCGTCATAATGATCACAGGCTTTGCCACGGTTGAGACCGCTGTTGAATCAATGAAACTTGGGGCCTTCGACTATATTCCAAAACCATTTACGCCTGACGAGGTCTCAATCGTTGTGAAGAAGGCGATTGATCAGAAAACCCTTCTTCTTGAAAACATCTATTTAAGACAAGAATTGCGGGAAAAGTATGGTTTTCATAATATCGTTGGCAATAGTAAGAAGATGCAGGAGATCTACCGTATCATTGTAAAGGTTGCTCCCACGGATAGCACAGTTCTAATCTATGGCCAAAGTGGAACAGGAAAGGAACTAATCGCCAGGGCGATACATTTCAATAGCCCGAGGAGGGATAAACCTTTTGTCCCTGTCGACTGCGCAGTATTGGCTGAAAACCTTTTAGAAAGTGAGCTATTCGGACATGTGAGAGGCTCTTTCACAGGGGCGGTTACCACCAAACCAGGGCTTTTTGAAGTGGCGGACGGCGGGACCGTATTTTTAGATGAGGTGGGGAATATCAGCCTTGGGATCCAGGCAAAACTCTTAAGAGTCCTCCAAGAAAAAGAGTTTACTCCGGTTGGCGGGACAAAGCCAAAGAAAGTGGATATTCGTCTCATCTCTGCTACCAATAAGGATTTAGAAAAGATGATTAAGGAAGGGACATTTCGGGAAGACCTTTATTATAGATTAAATTTTGTGCCAATTTACCTACCCCCTTTAAAAGAAAGGCAAGAGGATATCCCGCTCTTGGCTGTTCATTTCCTCAAGAAGTTTGCCGAAGAGATGGGTAAGTCAATAAAAGGTTTTACTTCTGAGGCTATGGAGAAACTGATGAGATATTCGTGGCCTGGTAATGTCAGAGAATTGGAGAATGTGATTGGTAGAACCGTGGTCATGATTGAGGAAGAGATGGTTCGCCCAGAACATCTGATTTTGCAAACACAGGATGAGAAAGTAGAGTCAAAAATTTCGATTCCAACCACAAGTGAGGAATTAAAGGAGATTAAGAAACATATAAGGGAAAAGGCAGTAGAAGAGGTGGAGAAGGCATTTGTTCTTAACGCCTTAGAGCGAAACAACTGGAATGTGACCCGGGCAGCAGAAGATGTGGGGATGCTAAGGCCAAATTTTCAAGCGCTTATGAGAAAGTATAATCTTCGAGTAAGAGAAGAATGAGAAATTGAGGGTTGGTAATTGTCAGATTTCTTTAAATGGTTAATCATAGGTTGGTCAATTGTTGTTGTTGGAATTTCAGCATTAGGATATATGTTGATTGTAAGGTATGGTGAGATAAAGAAGATTGAGACCGATGATGTAGGTTTATGTTTTATAATTGCTTTTTTTTGCTGGTTGATACCTATCATTGCCTTCTCTATATTAGCCCGCACTTTGGGATTTTGATTTAATCCTTATTGTATAAAATTTTTATTTTCTTAAAAATCAATAAGTTAGATAAATTTTTTTAAGGAATTTATGAAAAGTGTATATTTTATATATACACTTTTTATTTTTTTCAAGGGTTTATAATTAAAAAACCCTTTAATTTTAAATACTTATATATTTTTAAAAATCATGTTAAAATTGGCACAAATTATGCTAAAAATAGGATGAATCCTATTAAAGGGGGGATAAACGATGATAAAAAAATTAATTACATTAATTGGATTAACCATTTTATTGGTAAACTTTATACCAACACCTGTCTTAGCAAGGGGAATCAGTTTTAAAGATGCAGGAGTTGCCCTTTGGATATTCATCATAATTGGGTCGATCATAATTTTACTTCAATTGATTCCTGCGATTATTCTCTTCTTTACGTTTGTTGGGACCACTACAGGTTTAATCTCAAAACGAAAGAGGGTAACAGAGGAATTGCCGGCTGAAGAGAAAGAAAAGATTGAAATGTCAGGGTATGAGCCCGCACCTGTGAAAAGATGAGAAATTATTGGAGAGGATAAAATGAGTCAAAAGATGAAAAAGATTTTAGTGATTTTAAGTTTTACCCTGATCATATCCATAGCCTTTGCTTCCCTCGGGATTGCCTATTTAGGAGGAGTGAGAGGATTAGGACTCTTAGGAGTCTGGTTCTTTATGACTTGCGGTATCGTGGTTGTTTTGGGCCAACTCATTCCAGCAGGAATTCTTTTAGCCTCTCTCCTTGGAGGGACAGTTTCTTCTTTAAGGGGAGGAGAGGTATCCGTCACTGCTACCTAAAAGTAAGATAGGGGGATATTAGAGAAAAAGGAAGTGTGACATGAAATCTAAGACGATTCTGATTGCCCTTCAAGATGATCTATTGATTAGGTCACTCTCAACTTTCTTCCATGGGAATGGATATAGAGTGGAGACAGGGAGGGTCGTGAGTGACTTGATACGGAAAGTCCGAAATGGTAAGATTCAAGTGATTCTTCTCGATGATGAAATCGAGGGAGTAAAGGCATGTGATTTAGTTCCACTTTTTAAAAAGATAAACGATAAGATTCAAATTATTGTAATCTCCTCAGAGCCCTCCATCGGGTTAGCCAAGCGCCTCAGAGGGGCAGGGATTTTTTATCAGGCAATGAAACCAGTTGATCTTGATGAGATTAAATCGGCTGTAGAGTGTGCATTTGAAAAGATAGAAAGGGAGAGTCTAAAAGTTGGTTTCTTTCCCTTCTTCCTTCCAGGGAGGGTTCCAGCATGAGAGGTATCGCCTCAAAATTCCTTCTGGGGTCTCTTTTTCTCCTTATCATCCTGATTTGGATGGAAGGGGTTGGCCAGTGCGATAATTCTTTCTGCCTGAATTGTCACCAGGATGAGTCGCTTAAAAAACAAGACCCACGAGGAAGAATCATTTCGCTTTTTGTCTCCGAAGCAGGATTTAAGAATTCTGTTCATGGAAAACTATCTTGTTCTGACTGCCATACTCGAATTAAAGATGATGCCCATGCGGAAGGGGGAAAGAGGGTTGGGGATAAAAGGGTCAATTGTGGGGTTTGCCATGAAAAGGCCGAGAGGGAGTATCTCCAGGGCCTTCACTCCAAGTGGATTATGAAGGGGACGGAGAGGGCAGCCCAATGCTATGATTGTCATGGAAAACATAATATACTTAAAAGTAAAAATCCAAAATCCATGACCCATGTCTCTAACATTGAAAAGACCTGTAACCGTTGTTATTCAGATATAGAATTTGTTAAGGCACATGCCCTGGGGTCTGCCATTCCAGGAGAACAGTTCAAACAGAGCGTTCATGCAAAGACAGGGGAAGTGACCTGTATCAGTTGCCATGGAAGCCATAATCTGAGGTCACTAATTGATCCAAAGTCCTCAATTTTTCGTTCAAACATCCCTCAGACCTGCGGAGGTTGCCACACTGAGATCACAAAACAGTTTGTGGAAAGCATTCATGGGGTGCTCTCAGCCCGAGGGAGGACGGATTCTCCTACCTGTACAACCTGCCATGGGATCCATGGGATCAAAGCAAAGGTCGATCCAGATTCTCCAACCAATGTAAAAAGGATTGCCCTGACCACCTGTCCTCAATGCCATGCTGCCGAGAGGATCTCCAAAGAGTATAGACTGACAACACTTCCTGTAAAATCTTATTATGATAGTTTTCATGGTCTCTCCTACAGAGGGGGAGATACCTATTCTGCCAACTGTGCTAGTTGCCATGGAGTCCATGATATTAGACCCTCCTCTGACCCTAAATCATCAGTACATAAGGATAATCTACAAAAGACCTGCGGGAGTTGTCATCCCGGGGCCTCGGAGAACTTTGCCAAGGGAAAGATTCATGTCGTTGCCTCTATTGCAGGAGACGAGATTGGAGATAAGATTGTAGGATGGGTGAAGGTGGCTTACATTTTTTTGATAATCCTCGTCATCGGAGGATTGAGTTTCTTCAATTTTACCGATTGGCTGAGAAAGACCATTGACCGAAGGGCGAAGGAGTAATTGGATATGGCAAATAAATATCTCAGGATGACGCTAAATGAGAGGATTCAGCATCTAAACCTTGCCATCAATTTTACGATTCTTGTTATCACCGGTTTTGCCTTAAGTTTTCCCACCGCATTCTGGGTTTCTCCAATCACAGATGTGCCTGCAGGGATGACCATGCGAGGCTTCCTCCATAGGCTTTGTGGGGTTGCCATCGTTTTCCTTGGCGGTTACCATATTCTCTATTGCATTTTCACGAAAAGAGGCAGAGGGATTATTAAGGATATGATTCCAGGTCTTAAGGATGCCAAAGACCTTTTAGAGACCCTGAAGAATAACCTCTTTATCAATCGTCCTCCCAAAGAGATAAAAATGCCCCGCTTCAACTTTCGTGAAAAGTTAGAATACTTTGGTCTGATCTGGGGGACTCTGGTTATGACCATCACAGGTTTCATCCTCTGGTTTGAAGTAGAATGGTTGAGATATTTTCCCCAATGGACATTTAATCTGGCACGGACTATCCATTTTTATGAAGCCATCTTAGCCACCCTGACGATCATTGTCTGGCATTTCTATTCTGTCATCTTCAACCCCGATGTCTATCCCATGAACTGGGCCTGGATTACGGGTTATCTTACTGAACACGAGATGAAAGAGGAGCATGGATTGGAATTGGAGAAACTAAAAGCTCAGGAGAAAGGGGAATGGAAGGAGTTTAAAGAAAGAGAAGCGGTGGGAAAGGTAAAGGTTCTACATTTTCCTCAACCCAGGCAGGAGAGAGAATTTTCAATACGTGGAATTTATAAATCGGTCAGGGATTTTAATGAGTCGATGAAGAACTGGAAAGGGAATCTAAAATAACCCTCCCTCCCTTTATCATAAGGGAGAGGGAGGTTGGGTTTTTAAGGGGGGTGAAGGACCATGTTTAAAAAAGGATGTGACCGTTATGGACCTTATCCAAAAGAGAAAGTAAAGAAAAAAGTTCCCTCTAAAGAAGGAAAATTTCTAAGGAAAAGTTATGAGTGGTTGAAATGGAGGATGGATAGGATTGGAGGTTTTAAGATTCTTCATCCATGTCTGGAACATTAGTTAAACGCGAAGGAAATATAATGTAGCGCATCGTATAGAAATTTTTTGGCCCTATATATCCTCTAACTCCCACCATCCAAACCCCACCCAAAATTGGAGGATATATAGGGCTTTTTTGCTCTTCCGGGCATTTCATCCTGCCATTTTTTCTTTATTGTAGAGATTTAGTGAAAATGTTAAGATATGATCAATTTGGATCTCAGGATGAAGTTCAGAAAAAGGTACTCTCTCTTTGCTATCCTTATTCTCCTTCTTATAGGAATTTTTTGGAAGGAATCCCACGCCCTTATGACCCCGGAGGAGGAGAAGAAGTTAGGCAGAAAAATCCTCCTCGAAATGGAAGGGAAGGTGGTGATGGTAAAAGAGCCCACCCTCCTAGGTTTTATCAACAGGATTGGCTATTCTATTGTCGCACAGGCAGGCGCCTCTCCATTTGAATTTAAATTTTACCTAATCAATGCACCTGATCCCAATGCTTATGCAATCCCCGGAGGTCATATATTTTTAACCACTGGACTTTTAGTTCTGGCTGAGGATGAACATGAGGTGGCTGGGGTACTTAGCCATGAGATCTCGCATGTCCAGGCAAGACATGTTGCAGAATTAATCGAGAGATCGAAACGATTAAATATTGCAACCCTGGCCGCTATCGTTGCAGGGATTCTGGCGGGGGGTAGAGGAAAGACTTCAGAGGCGGTTACATTGACCGCACTGTCTGCAGGACAAGCCCTCACATTGAAGTATACACGAGAGATGGAGGTAGATGCAGACCATAACAGCCTAAACTATATTATCAGGGCAGGCTATGACCCAAACGGGTTGATCCGCTTCCTAAATAAACTCTACAGAATCAGTTTGACCTCAGGACCAAAAATCCCTGCTTATCTTTCAACTCATCCTGACATTGAAAATCGGATCTCACTATTAGAGAATCTTCTTCAGACCGGACAAAAACCAATGGGCCCATTCAAAGAGGTTAAAGATTTTAAGAAGGTAAGGGCTAAGGCGTTCGTAGAAGAAAGAGAACCTAACGTGGGGGTAACCCATTTTCAATCCATGATCGATAACCATCCTAAGGAATTAGAGGGGTATTATGGATTAGGACTTTCTTATCGGAAAATGGGAAGATTAGACAAATCGATGGAATCGTTTCAAGAGGCAAGATCTCTGAACCCCCAGGATCCAGATGTCCTTCGAGAACTTGGAATCGTTTATTTTCTTTCTGGAAAGATAGATCAGGCCATGGAAGTTCTTGAGGCAGGTTGCTCTTTTTCGTCAGGGCGTGATCCTTTAGCCATTTATTACCTTGGAAGGGGGTATCAAGAAAAGGGCAATTTGACCAAGGCCCTTTCCCTTTTTCTTGAAGTTCAGAAGGATATGAGTGATTTTGTAGATATCTATCTCAACATTGGATCGGTTTATGGTAGGATGGGGCAGAAAGGATTATCCCACTTTTATTATGGAAAACATTTTAAATTAAAAGGAGATAGAAAGAATGCCCTCCTCCACTTTCAAACCGCATTGGAGTGGTTGGAGAGAGGAAGTTTGGAAAGAGAGGAGGCCCAAAGAGAGATTAGGGAAATAAGAGGGGAAATAAAATCCCAAAAAGCGATAACCAAATAATAATAAGTAAACGAGAAATTTTGATTGGTGATCGGAATTTTGAATTTACCTAATGGTTTAAAATTGGTTATAGATATTTGGAAAACCAAATAGAATTGGAGGTATAATGAAGACTATCGAGGAATATTGCAAACGTGCCCTTGAGAAGGGTCTGGAAGGAGCAAGGGTGATTGACCCCCATTCTGTGGTTACAGCTGAATGGGTGAGGGTCAAATGTCAATATGGGTGCACAAGGTATGGGATGACCCTATGCTGTCCTCCATTTTCTCCTACTCCAGAGGTAACGCGGAAAATACTCGGTTCCTATCAGAAGGCCATCCTTCTTCATCAACAGATCAAGGATGCTGAAAATAGAAGGGAGCTAACAAAAAATTTTAATGGGGTGGTCGTCGATCTTGAGTTAGAGATTTTCTTAGATGGTTATTTTAAGGCCTGGAGTATGGGCTCAGGTCCATGCAGGCTTTGTAAGGAATGCGATACGCAGACCCCTTGTAAGCATGGATACAGGGCAAGACCTTCTATGGAGGCCTGCGGGATTGATGTCTTCACCACAGCAAGGCAGAACGGATTCCCTATTGAAGTGGTGAGAAGCCAAGGTGATGTTCAAAATATTTATGGATTGATTCTTGTGGAGTAGAAGATGAGGGGGGAAGGGAAAAAGAGAAAAGAAGATATTGTAAGGTTGAATCAAGAACTTTCTATCCTTAATGCCATCAGCCAGGCGGTTAACCAATCCATTGACATTGATGAAATTCTTAATAAGAGTCTGGAAAAGATGATGGAGATGATCAATGTCAAATCCGTTGGTATCTACCTTTTAGACGAAAAGAGCAAAGAATTGATTTATGTTGCCCATCGTGGTTTTTCCAGGGCCTTCTCAAAAGCGATGAGGAGATTTAAACTTGGCCAAGGCATCACAGGAAGGGTTGCTCAGTCAGGTGAACCCATGTTCATTGAAGAC
>JBBIRM010000090.1:0-11140 GCA_037441765.1 Deltaproteobacteria bacterium
CCATTCTTTCAGAAGTTGGTTGAAAAGAATTTTACACAAAAAAGTTGACAGCACCGCCGATAAAAGCAGTTCTTAGTAAGAAAAGACTAACAATGGATAACCATAGAGATAGGGAAAAACCAGTTTTTGGTAAAAACCTCTATGTTGTGAAGGACGTGTTTTTCTCCTATAATATTTATTAAAATGCCAAAGATGAAGATCAAGACGCTTCTTCTCATCTCGCCTACTCTCTTTCTCATCCTCTTGGGAATCAATATTATCTTCGTGGGCTCAAGGCCTCCACAAAAGGTCAACCAACTGGTAATCAGTTCGATTGGGGATGCCTCTTTTCTTAACCCTGTTCTTGCCCAGGATTCTGCCTCCAGCGACATTAACTCTTTTATCTTTAATGGCCTGATCCGATATAATCGCAACCTCGATGGTTTTATTGGCGAACTTGCTCATTCCTGGAAAGTTGAAGATGGCAATGAACCTCGAATCACATTCTTTTTAAAAAAAGGAGTGCTCTGGCATGACGGAAGGGAGTTTACTGCTCACGATGTTAAATTCACATACGATAAGATCATGGACGAGAAGACCAATACTGTCCGTCGTAGCAGTTATGAATTGGTCAAGCAAGCAGAGGTTATCGATCCCTACACTTTTCGTGTAACTTACAAACAGCCTTTCTCTCCGGGCCTTGAGACATGGAACATCGGAATCATTCCTAAACACCTTCTTGAAAAAGAGGATATCAATACCACTGCCTTTAATCGTAAACCGACTGGGACAGGTCCCTTTCGTTTTGTAGAATGGGTGACGGATGAGAAGATTGTAGTAGAGGCGAATCCTCACTATTTTGAAGGAAGACCAAATCTCGATCGGATCATCTATCGGATCATCCCAGAGACCTCCCTCAACGAGATGGAAGTCCTCACAAAAGGAGTTGATTATTCAGGTGTCTTTCCCCATCAGTTTCAGCGGATAAGCAGAATTCCTTTTCTAAAGGCATATTCACAACCGAGCCTCGGATACACCTACATTGGTTATAATCAAAAAAATCCCCTCTTTCAGGACAGACGAGTCCGCCTCGCCCTCGCCCATACCATCAACCGAGAAGAGATAGTTCAATATGTCCTCTATGGCTTAGGGACAGTGGCCACTGGCCCTTTCCCCAATCACCTCTGGTATTGTAATCCAAATGTGAAACCCCTTCCCCACGATCCAAAGAAAGCCCGCGAACTTTTAGCCGAATCGGGTTGGAAGGACACAGATGGTGATGGGATATTGGATAAAGGGGGTAAGGCTTTCCGCTTTACGCTGATCACAAACAGTGGGAATGAAACGCGAAGGGATGTTGGAGTACTTGTTCAGAGACAGCTTCGAGAGATCGGAATCGATGTGAAATTTGAACTCTATGAGTGGAGCGTCTTTCTAAAAAACTTTATTAATGCAAGACATTTCGACGCTTGCATTCTGGGCTGGGGGCTCTCTGTGGATCCCGATGCATATGAGATATGGCATTCGAGTCAAATTGATAAAGGATTCAATTTTATCTCTTACAAAAACCCTGAGATCGATAAACTCTGGGAGGAAGGAAGAAGGGAATACGATCTCGAAAAGAGGAAGAAGATCTACTGGCGTATTCACGAATTGATTGCCGAAGATCAACCTTATACCTTTCTCTATGTGCCCTTGGGCATCTCAGCCCTCCAAAAGAAGTTCTTTCTTGTTGAAAAGGATACCTCGGGTAAGGAATTTCTTCGAGAAATCAGAATGGAAAAGGCAGGTCTGATGTACGATCTTATCAAATGGACAGTTCCCAGGGAGATCGTCATAGAGAGATGAGTGATGGCCCAGTACTTAATTCGACGCACCATTTATATGTTAATCACCCTTGTAGGGATTAGTATCATCTCATGGGTAATAATCACCCAGGCTCCTGGAAGTCCGATTGCCCTCACCCTCGATCCAAAGGTCTCCCCAAAGATTATTGAACAGATGGAGAAGAATTACGATTTGGACAAACCCATCTACCAGCAGTACTTTCTCTGGCTCAAACGCCTCCTGAGCGGAAACCTTTACTCCTTTAAGGATGGAAGGCCTGTGATTAGAAAGATCGGCGAAAGAATCTGGAATACATTGTTGCTCAATCTGGTTGCAATGCTGATCATCTTCTCCCTGGCTATTCCCTTAGGCGTTTTTTCCGCCCGAAGGCAGTACTCTTTTCTTGACAACCTGGGAACCTTGGGAGCCTATCTGGGGATCTCAATTCCAAGTTTCTGGCTTGCCTATCTCCTCATCTTGGGGACGGTTAAACTATTTGGTTACCCTGTTCTCGGAATGAGGTCTTTTGTCACTGAAGATTTTTCAACCATGGAGGTCGTCCTGGATCGTCTCTGGCATCTGATGCTTCCCTCCATCATTCTGGCCATTGGAGGGATAGCCGCCCTTTCGCGTTATACCCGCTCGAGCATGCTCGAAGTGGTACGTCAGGATTATGTTCGAACAGCCAGGGCCAAAGGCCTTCCAGAGGAAACAGTCTACTATAAGCACGCCCTTCGAAATGCACTGCTCCCCATCATCACCCTTTTTGGATTTCTCATCCCGGGACTGATCGGTGGCTCTATCATCATGGAGACAGTTTTCGCCTGGCCTGGAATCGGCCGGCTCGCCTATCAGGCGGTGCTTGCAAGGGACTACCCAGTGGTGATGACAATTAACACCATCACCGCTGTTCTTGTTCTCATTGGAAATTTTTTGGCGGATATCCTTTATGCGATCGCCGACCCAAGGATTCGTTATAGATGATTTGAATGGTTTATCAGATTGTCGGTGAATCAAGATGGATTCTCAATCAAAAACATTCTGGCGTTATTTTAAAAGAAACAGGTTGGCTCTGGGAGGACTTCTCGTTATTCTCATCACCTTCCTGGTGGCTGGATTTGCCCCGATCCTCGCTCCTTATGACCCAGGGAAGACAGATGTCTCTCTCAAATTAAAACCCCCTTCCACTCGTCACTATCTTGGCACAGACCAGTTGGGTAGAGACGTATTCAGTCGAATGCTCTATGGGTCGAGGGTCTCGCTTTCCGTAGGATTTGTCGCAGTGGCCATCTCCATCCTCATTGGGATTCTTGTTGGAGCCCTGGCAGGATATTATGGTGGGTGGGTGGATTCGTTGCTCATGCGTTTTGTTGATGTGATGCTCTGCTTCCCTTCTTTCTTCCTAATCCTTACTGTGGTTGCCCTTCTTGGTCCAAGTCTATTCAAAGTGATGGTGGTCATCGGGATTACCTCCTGGATGGGAACATCTCGATTCGTTCGGGCAGAATTTCTCACATTAAGGGAGAGGGATTTTGTTCAGGCAGCAAGAGCCCTTGGAGTGAGGGATCGAAGGATTATATTTCGCCACATCCTTCCCAATGCCCTGGCACCGGTCTTTGTTACAGCGACCCTTGATGTCGCCACAGCGATTCTGGTCGAAGCGGGCTTGAGTTTTCTCGGCTTTGGAGTTCAACCCCCTGCTCCAAGCTGGGGAAATATCCTTACTGAAGGAAGAATCTATATCTTCGATGCCTGGTGGCTAACCGTATTCCCTGGACTCGCCATTCTGATCACTGTTCTATCCTTCAATCTTCTTGGCGAGGGATTGCGCGATGCCCTTGATCCGAGGCTAAGGGGAAGAAGGTAAATCCCTCTATTGGCATTTGAATCTTTGTCAACCCTTTGAGATTGGGTTTTAGAATTTGGCATTAACGAAATGAACCTTACGAGGCATGATTTAATGAAGAGACCTTTGCTTGAGGTCCAAAATCTTACAACACATTTCTTTACAGAGGATGGGGTAATTCGTGCAGTAGAAGATTTAAGTTTCGAAATCCACTCTGGAGAGATCCTAAGCCTTGTAGGAGAGTCAGGGTGCGGAAAGAGTGTCACCGGGCTTTCCATATTAAGACTCATCCCTTCCCCTCCTGGTAAAATCATGAGCGGAAAAATTCTTTTTGATTCACGAGACTTATTAAAATTGGAAGAAAGCGAAATGGAGAAGGTCAGGGGGAACAAGATCTCCATGATCTTTCAGGAACCCATGACCTCTCTCAACCCTGTCTTCACCATCGGGGATCAAATTATGGAAACCCTCTTTCTTCATCAAGGTCTGGATAAGAAGAGAGCCAGGGAGAAGGCAATTGAGATATTGGCTCGGGTGAAAATCCCTTCTCCTGAATCAAGAATCGATGCCTATCCTCACCAACTTAGCGGAGGGATGAGGCAGAGGGCGATGATTGCTATGGCCCTGGCCTGTCAGCCTAAACTTCTAATTGCAGATGAGCCCACAACTGCTCTGGATGTAACCATTCAGGCTCAGGTCCTAAGGCTTATCAAAGAGATCCAGAGGGAGATGGGAATGTCTGTGATGTTGATCACTCACGACCTTGGGGTGGTTGCAGAGACCGCCGACCGTGTAGCAGTGATGTATGCAGGTCGATTGGTGGAATATGCACCCCTTAATGACATCTTCACTGAGATGCGTCATCCTTATACAAAGGGGCTTTTAGAATCAATTCCCCACCTGAAACAGAAGGATAAAAGGCTTAATGCGATCCCGGGTCAGGTACCAAATCCTCTGGACCTCCCCTCTGGATGCAAATTTAATCCAAGATGTTATCTTGCAATAGAGGCCTGCAAGAAAGAGGAACCCCCTCTTTTTCAGGTAAATGGTGATCATTTCAGCCGATGCATTCGGTGGAAAGAATGCTGTGACTAAATCGATGCCAAATGCCAAAGTTCATTGGCATTTGAATTTTTAAATTTAGGATCGGAAGGATGGTATGTTACAGAATCAATCTCTGCTTCAGGTCCGAGATCTAAAAAAGTATTTCTACAGGGGAGGCATCTTTTCCACCGACAAGAAACCAGTGAGGGCAGTGGATGGGATCTCTTTCTCCATCCGAAAGGGAGAGACTTTAGGCCTGGTTGGAGAAAGCGGCTGCGGAAAGACCACTGCAGGAAAGTTGATATTGAGATTGATTGAGCCGACCTCAGGGCAGATTATCTTTGATGGGAAAGACCTTCTTACCCTTGATCGAGAGGAGATGAGAGGGTTAAGGCCTCGAATGCAATTCATCTTTCAAGACCCTTTCGATTCTTTAAACCCCAGGATGAAGGTGGCTGAAATCGTGGGAGAGGGACTGGAAGTTCATGGATTAGCCAAAGGGAAGGAGAAGTTCCATAGGGTTTCTGAACTTCTGGAGAAGGTAGGGCTTCATCCTCAGGATGCTAATCGTTATCCCCATGAGTTTAGCGGTGGACAGCGTCAGAGGATTGGAATCGCAAGGGCCATCTCCCTCAATCCTGAACTGATTGTTGCGGATGAACCTGTCTCAGCGCTGGATGTCTCTATCCAAGCCCAGATTCTCAACCTCCTTATGGATCTGCGTGACCAACTCCAACTCACATACCTTTTTATCTCCCACGATCTCCGCATTGTCAAACATCTTAGCAATCGAATTGCAGTTATGTATATGGGGAAGATCGTGGAGATGGCTTCTGGCGAGGAACTTTTCCAAAACCCCCTCCACCCATATACCAAACTCTTACTAAGCGCCATTCCAAAGTTAGACCCAAATAAAAGAATCTCAGATATATTAATGAAGGAGGAAGACCCCTTTCTCATCTCCATAGAATCAAAGTGTCGGTTTCTGCCCAGATGCCCTCACCGGACCAAAAGGTGCGAGGAAGAAGAACCACTCCTCCTTGACAAAGGAGATGATCATCTGGTCGCCTGCCATTTATGATTTGATTTTTTTTAAAAAAATATATTAATATAAAAAATTGAAGTTGGTTCTTAAAAAGGGACTTTAAACTACTTGGAGAGGCAAACTGGATGGAGCAAGAAAAACTTATTTTTTTTAAAGGGCTTCTCGAGGGAAGGCTTCATGCCTTGCTCGAGGAGGCTGAAAGACTTGCCAATGATATGCGTAAGGATCACAAAGGAGATTTTCCTGATCCCACAGATCGTGCTGCTTTGGAGTCGGATCGGAATTTTCTCCTCAGGATTAAGGATCGCGAAAGAAAATTGATCCAGAAAGTCAAAGAGGCGCTGGAACGAATTGACAATGGAACCTTTGGTATATGCGAATCCTGCGGGAAACCCATTTCTGAAAAGAGATTGATGGCCCGCCCTGTTACGACCCTATGCATCGAGTGTAAAACCGAAGGGGAGAAACTTGAGCAAAGGGCAAGAATGAGGGGGAGAAGAATCAAGGGTAGTTTCCCTTCATAATATCAGCCTCGATAGAACCATTAACCCACATGCCCGAACTTAGAAAAGATCCTATTCATGGAAGATGGGTGATCATTTCGACGGAGAGAAGCCGAAGACCTTCGGATTTCCCTCCAGAGACACGAAAGCCATTGGGCGGTTTTTGTCCCATTTGTGAAGGAAACGAAGACCGAACCCCACCAGAGATCCTCGCCTTTCGTAATAATGGGACATTGCCCAACACTCCAGGATGGTCTCTTAGAGTTGTCCCAAACAAATTCCCTGCCCTCCGTATCGAGGGAGAATTGGAGAGAGAGGGAGAAGGGATTTATGATAAGATGAACGGCATTGGCGCTCATGAAGTCGTCGTGGAGACTCCCCTTCATTACGAAACTCTTGCCACCCTGCCACTCAAGGCAGTGGAGGATGTGCTCTGGGCCTATCGGGAGAGGATCGTTGATTTGAGAAAGGATCCAAGGCTTCGATATGTTCTGGTCTTTAAAAACCATGGATTGGCCGCAGGAGCTTCTCTTGAACACTCCCATTCTCAGATCATTGCCCTTCCCATCGTTCCGATCAGGGTCCGCGAAGAGATTGAGGGTTCAAAAAATTATTTCAACTACAAAGACCGTTGTGTCTTCTGTGATATCATCCGCCAGGAAATTCAGACGAAAAGCCGGATCATCTCTGAAAATGATTCCTTTCTCTCCATTGCCCCTTTTGCCTCGCGATTTCCTTTTGAAACCTGGATCCTCCCTAAGACCCATTTCCCCTGTTTTGAGAACATGGCCCCCTCCCTTTACCAGAAGGCCGCAGAGATTCTATCGGATACTCTTCAGAGATTGAAAAATGTTGTGAACGATCCTCCCTATAACTACATAATCCATACCTCTCCCTCTCAGGAGGTCGACAAGGAGTATTATCACTGGCATTTTGAGATCATGCCGAAGTTGACCAAGGTGGCTGGGTTTGAATGGGGAACAGGGTTCTACATCAATCCCACCCCGCCTGAAGAGGCCGCAGAGTATATGAGAGAAGCGAAATAAGGATTATGGAAACCTCTTTTGCCTACGATCTTTTAAAATCAATCATCCATCTCTCTACTTCTCATCTTCCATTGGAAACCAAACTGGATCAGATGCTAAAATCCATCTCAGACCATTTCCATTCAGACCGTTGTCTTCTCCTAAAACCAGACCAACTGAAAGGAAATGGACTCCTTTTGCGCTTTGCCCAAGAAGGAAAACCTTTATGGGGAGATGTGGAGATGGACATCGATGAAGGGTTATCCCTTCCCGAAGTGGAGGAACTCCTTCTGCCAGGTTTCGCCTTTCTTCCTCTCTCTGGCGAAACCTCTTTCTTAGGGTTTCTTTATCTCGGTTTTTTAAAGAACAGGTATTTTTCATCGGAGGAAAAAGAACTTCTTCTTCTCATCGCAAAGGAGATAGGGAGGACCATTCAATATGACCATCTCCAAAAAGAGGCCCAAAAGAATGCCTCCGAATTGATTGCCCTCCAAGAGATAGGAAAAACTATCACGTCTACTTTAAAATTGGAGGACCTTTATGAGAAAATCCTCACAACAGGTTTAAAAATTTTAAAGGCCCGAGGTGGGGTATTGAGGATTGAGGACAAAAGATCTGGAGATCTGAAGATCAAATTCAGTCTCGGCGGTTATGATGAGAATCCCCTTGACGAAAAGATTGCAAAAAGGGTCTTCTTTACCCGTACTCCCTTTCTCCTCAACCATTACAGTGGAGAGAAGTGCTCTTCTATCCTCTGTGTCCCTTTTCTATCAGGTGGGCAATGCTATGGAACATTGACCTTATACGATAAAGAGGCAGGCTCCTCTACCTTTGACCAGAGAGATTTTCAACTGCTGTTGACTATGGCCCACCAGACCTCCTTCGCCATTGAGAATGCCTTAACTCACTATGAAACCTCTTCCCTGGCCCAAGACTATGAGAAAAGGGCGAAACAACTCTCCACCCTCTGGGAGCTCAATAAGGCCCTGCTAACCACAGTGAATTTTGAACGTATCCTACATTTGATGCTGACCGCTATCACCATAGGTGATGGATTGGGCTTCAATCGCGCTATGCTCTTCATGTTGAACGAAAAGGAACATACCTTGGATGGAACAATGGCGGTTGGGCCTGATACGTCTGAGGAAGCAGGCAAGATCTGGAGTGCCCTTTCTCAAAAAAAGGGGCCGCTTTCAGGTCTGTTGGAACAACTTTCAAATTCCTCCCCCAACCATTCCCAATTAAATTCACTGGTCAGAGGGATTCGAATTCCCATCGAACGGGAGCAGTGCATTCTCTCCAGGACAGTGCTCGAAGGAAGGCCTTTCAATATTCAATTTCCAAGATATGAAGAGGGTTGGATCCAAACAAGTTGTGGTGGGCAGTGCCATTTAAGTTCAGAGATAGGATGTTCGATTGGGGCTCAATTGGGACGGGACCCAAGGGCTTACTCCTTCTCCACAGTTCCACTTTGGGGAAAGGGAAAGGTGATCGGGGTAATTGTGGTTGATAATCTCTACAATCAGAATCCCATCACAGAAGAAGACCTCCAATTTCTCAGCATGTTCTCAAATCAGGCGGGGTTAGCCATTGAAAATGCCCTTCTTTATCGAAACTTGGAAGATCTCCATAGAGAACTTAAGGAGATGCAATCCCGTCTTATACACCATGAGAAGATGTCTGCCCTTGGAGAACTTTCCTCTACCATCGCCCACGAAATCAGGAACCCTCTTGTCTCCATTGGAGGATTTGCCCGTCGTCTTTACCAGAGCGTCCCTAACGAGGCACCGGAAAAGAGGTATACCCAAACCATCATGACTGAAGTCTTTCGTGTTGAGAAGATCCTCAGTGATCTTCTGAACTACACCAGAGATGAATCCATTGCTTTTAGAGAAATAAAACTCCAGGAGGTAATTGAGGAAAGCCTATCAATGATCACAAATAAATTCACGGAGGGGAAGGTAGAAGTGGTCAAGCAGTATTCGGAAGGCCTCCCGAATGTCAAAGGAGACTACCATCAACTCAAGCACGCCTTCTTCAATCTCATTGACAACTCCTATCAAGCCATGAAAGGAGAAGGGACCTTATCCATTCGCATCTACCCGGTTGAGATGAACGGATCCCCTTTCGCACGGGTGGAACTGGAGGATACAGGCAAGGGGATTGACCCTGAAAATCTTCACAACATCTTTAACCCTTTTTACACAACAAAGGATTCAAACCTGGGATTGGGTCTACCCATCTTTCATAAAATCATCACCTCTCATCAGGGTCAGATCGAGGTGGATAACCGACCAGGAGAGGGAGTAACTTTTATAATTACCCTCCCCGCCATGGAGGCAAGCCATGAAAAAGATCTTAGTCGTCGACGATGAGGAGAGTATCCGTTTCCTGTATAAAGAGGAGTTGGAAGAAGAGGGATTTATCGTTGAATTGGCCCAGAACGGGAAGGAAGCGCTCGATAAACTCTCCTTCTTCAAGCCCGATCTCATCACCCTTGACATCAAGATGCCCGTGATGGATGGGATTGAGGCACTGAAACGAATTCGAGAGATGGAAAGACATTTACCTGTTGTCCTCTGCTCTGCCTATGGAGAATATAAACAGGATTTTACAACCTGGGCTTCTGATGCTTATATCGTAAAGTGTGCTGATTTGACCGAATTAAAAGTGACGATCCGAAGACTTCTTGGGGTCCTATGAAAGTAAAGAAGGCGGTCATCCCAGCCGCAGGTTTGGGGACAAGGTTTCTCCCGGCCACCAAAGTTATCCCAAAAGAACTTCTGCCCATTGTGGATAAGCCTATCCTCCAATTCATCGTGGAGGAGTCAACCTCCGCAGGGATAGAAGAGGTAATTCTTGTTACCAATAAAATAAAAGGAACGATCGAACAGCATTTTCACCCTTCCTCTGAACTTGAAGACCATCTCAAAAAGAAAGGGGAGAAAGACCTTCTCCAAAAGGTTCGGGAGATCAGTGGGAAGGTAAAATTGGTTTTTGTAACACAGAAGAACCCTCTGGGGTTGGGCCATGCCATTCTCTGTGCTCAAAGGGCGGTGGGGAAGGAACCTTTTGCTGTGCTTTTAGGGGATGATCTGATAGATGCTCCAATCCCCTGTATCCGTCAGATGATCGATCTTTACGAAAGATGGGGGGGAGCCCTCGTCGCCATTAAGAAGGTCCCGAGGTCAGAGACTCACCTCTATGGGATTATCAAAGGAAAAAAAATAGAAGACCGAGTCTTTAGAATAGAGGAGATGGTTGAAAAACCAGAGAAAGGTAAGGCCCCATCTACTTACGCCATCATTGGGCGTTATGTTCTTCCGCCCGAGATCTTTGGTATACTAAAAAATATTCCCCCTGATCATAGAGGCGAGATTCAATTGACCCATGCGCTGAGGGAGTTGAAAAAAAAGATACCTGTCTTTGGATATGAATTTATCGGAGACAGGTATGATGCTGGTGATAAATTCGGATTTCTTCAGGCCAATATCTCCTATGGCCTAAAGCATCCAGAGGTCAGCGATAAACTAAAATCCTATTTGAAAAAAATGCAGTTTTAAATAAAATAGTTAGTGGTGGAACATATAAACCATTGGCATGATGCCCTTTTAGGTTTTCAAAAGGTGGGGCAGTAGCTCAGCAGGGAGAGCGGCACGTTCGCAACGTGTAGGTCGGCGGTTCGAATCCGCTCTGCTCCACCAATTCTCATCTCCCATTTCCTACTTCCTATTTGTTATTACAGGTTTCAATCCTTGTTTTAATGGAATCTCCTCTTCAACTCATATCGTAGGTCAGAAATGCCGTTGCCTCTTCGAGTTTCAATCCTTGTTTTAATGGAATCTCCTCTTCAACCTTTATCTCTTCCTCG
>JBBIRM010000091.1:0-10955 GCA_037441765.1 Deltaproteobacteria bacterium
CCTACGCGCTCCCACTCACCCTCGCTGACAGCTAGCCACGCCGCCTCCCGCCCACCCAGGGTTTGTCGGAAAGATGCAGATTGCAGGAAGCGGGAGGACCCGTTCGTTAAGAGGTATTGCGGTTGTTGTATCAAATCCTTGCACTGGTAGGAAAGAGAACGGGGTTCTTGATATGGCAGGACCCATTGCTGAGATGAGCCCCTATGGGAAAATGAAAAATATAATTATTGCCCCTACGATTGCAGAGGGTGTGGAGGAAAGAGATTTTGAAAATGCATTAAAGATTGCAGGCCTAAAGACAGCGATTTACCTGGCAAGAGGAGCTGAAGGTCATCCGGTTGATGAAGTGGAGGTCTATGATTTGGATATACCAAATCTTGACCGAAAATCAAATCTTCCACGTGTAGCCTGTTATTATCAACTCTATAGTCCACAGTTTGATTATCTTGCCATATCAGATCCATGCTTTTATGGAACCCATGTTACGAACATGATGCCCACAATTATTCATCCAAATGAAGTCCTGGATGGAGGGGTGGTGGGTTGGCTTGCAATAAAAGCTCTCGATACTTACAGTATTCAAAATCATGGGGTAATTAAAGAGTTGTATCGGCACCACGGAAAGGATCTGATCTTTGTCGGTGTTGTCTGTGCAACAGCCAATATGGAGCCTGTGCCAAGGGTGAGAAGCGCCTGCATGGCTGCCAATCTGCTGAAGAATGTTTTGGGTGCGGATGGGGTGATTTTAGTAAAAATTTTAGGTGGAATGCCCCACATAGATCTTTCCATAACAGGAGAGGAATGTGAGAAACTTGGGGTTAAGACTGCCATATTTACTCAACCTTTGACTCCTTTTGGTACACTGGCGGATACAATATTATTTAATGCACCATCATTAAATTTGATCATTACCGCTTCAGCCACATTCGAAAGGGTTATAATCCCTTGGAAAGCGGAAAGATTTATCGGAGGGACAGCCGAGACAAGAATTTTCTGTCCAGATCCAATTGATCAATATGCAGGTGATCCGGTGATCGATATTGAAGAGTATTTAATCCCAGGGGTTCTCGATTGTACAGGTAACTCCAAGGTCATCGTAAGAGAGTATTAGTGTCGAAAAGGAGGAAATTATGGCTGAAAAGAAATTGAGAGTGGTCCATTATCTCAACCAGTTTTTTGGCCAGATTGGCGGGGAAGAAAAAGCGACCACAGGATTTCTGGTCAAAGAAGGTCCTGTGGGGCCTGGTTTGGCTCTTCAAAAAGAACTGGGCGAAAGAGGGGAAATTGTTGCCACAATCATCTGTGGTGATGACTATTTTGCAGGAAATCCTGAAAAGAACGCAGAAGAAGGATTAAAATTAGTTTCAAACTATAAGCCTGATCTCTTCTTTGCAGGCCCTGCTTTTGCTGCAGGTAGATACAGTGTGGCCTGTGGAGCAATGTGCAAGGCTGTTGGTGCGGAACTTGGTATTCCAGTGATTACAGGGATGTATGAAGAGGCCCCTGGGTTAGAGCTATATAGAAAATATGCCTTTATTTGCAAGACGGGCAATAATGCTCGATTGATGCCGGAGGCCTTACGTAATATGGCAAGGTTAGCCCTTAGACTCGTTTCAGGGGAGAAGGAGATGAGGCTTTTGACACGAGAAAATCTCCCAAAACCCGAAGAGTATAATTATTTTTCACGAGACCTCCTTAGAAATGAATACTGCGAGAAGAGCATTGCTGAAAGGGCTGTGGAGAAACTGATTGCTAAAATTAAAGGGGAACCTTTTGAGAGTGAAGTTATTCCTCCAAAGTTTGAGAGAGTTCCACCTCCACCCCCAGTCAAGGACCTGAGCAAGTGTGAAATCGCCCTGATCAGCGATGGAGGTTTAGTGCCAAAGGGCAATCCAGATGGTCTTGCCCGTAGAAGTAACCTCAAGTGGGGTGCTTACGATATCGAGTCACTTTTCAGGGAGTATGAGGTAGCCCATGCAGGTTATTTTAATGATCATGTCTTGGAAAGACCAGATAGGTTGGTGCCTGTTGATGTGATGAGGGATCTCGAGAAGGAAGGGAAGATTGGGAAATTACATCGGATCTTCTTTTCCACCTCAGGCTGTACAACGGTTTCAAAAAGGTGCGGCGAAATGGGTGAGGAGATGGGAGCAGTAATGAAGAAAGAGGGAGTTGTGGGCGCTGCGATCCTTACCTCAACCTGAGGGTCAAGCACTCGTTGCGGGGCAACGATCGCATCCAGTATTGAGAAGCTTGGCATTCCTATAGTTCAGATTACAGCCATTCCAAACATTGCACAGATGCTTGGTGTTAATAGGATTGTTCAAGGTAGGGCGGTTCCAAATCCATTGGGAGATCCAAGTTTAACCCGTGAACAAGAAAAAGAGTTACGTCGTAAATATGTTTTAAAGGCTCTGGAATTGCTTCAAAAAGAGGTAGAAGGGCCAACTGTAGTTACATTAGAGGAGACTTAGATACTTTTAAATTTAGCCGATCATAATTTTGGTAATTTATGTTTGTTTCGGAAATTAGCAAATAAAAATTTAATAAATCAGGGGGGTGCTTATGGCAATTGAGGTCAATGCAGACACATTTGAGAAGGAAGTAGTTCAATCAGAGGTTCCAGTCTTGGTAGACTTTTGGGGACCTCGTTGTGTTCCCTGTTTGGCTCTGATGCCCCATGTGGAAGGATTGGAAGAGAAATTTGGATCAAAATTGAAGATTACAAAGATAGATGCCTCAAAAAACAGACGCCTATGTATAAACCTGAAGGTCTTAGATTTACCTACCTTTCTCTTCTATAAAAATGGTAAAGAAGTAAATCGACTCCGCGGAGAGACCTTAACCATTGATGAGATAGAAGAGGCAGCCAGAAAGATCATAGAATAAAAAAGTAGGATTTTATTTAGTGGTCTCAAAATATTGTTTGCCTTTAAATTGAGGTGTGGGTTGAGGAAAAAAATGAGGTTAAAGATATGGAGCAAGATATTCGCCAGATATTAAGAGATAAAATCTATACCTATGCTAATACCAGAGGTTACACCGTTAATGAAAGTAATTTGGAAAATATCATTGATGGGCTCATAGAAAACAAGGAGGAATTTGGGGATTACTACTGCCCTTGCAGGGTAGTTTTGGACAATCAGCATTACAGAAAAGCCATTGTATGTCCCTGTCTTTATGCCCCGAGGGAAATAGAAAGATACGGACGTTGCAAATGTATGCTGTTTTTCGGAAAGAAAAAAGAGCAATAAAGATAAATAAAATTTAAAAGGAGGTATGCATCGATGGCAGTTGTAATTAAAGAAGCAAGTTATGTCATTGCCCATATCCCTGATTTGGTTGAGTATGGGTCAAAACCGACGCGGGATATTGAGGATAACCCTGAAGTCAGGAAAGAATTGTATAGCCATCTCAGAAGTTATGATGAGGCACTCAGATACGCTCCCCATCAGATCTATATTGGGAATATGGAACCAGAAGATTTATACAATATACCAAAGCCTTGGTATCAAAATCTACTTCCAGATGGTAAACGGAACGGGCCTTTTGGGGAGATAATGCCAGAAGAGGAGTTTTTTGGCTGGATGAAAGTGGCCGATGACTTTGATTTGTTTTGGATGGAGTCTCAATTTGTTGAGCAGATCAAGGGTAAATTCGCCTCTCATCCTTTTGTGAGCGAGGCCTGGGTAAAAAAACTTGGTCAAGGTAAAGCGATTGAGAAAATAAAAGAGATCGTTGAGCAAGGAAATGCTTTGCCCATCTTTTATAACCAAAAACTCATTGGCTCATTTAGGCGTGACCACGAAAGAGACGATACTTTGAAGGCACAAGTTCTATTAGAAAACTTGGTAGCCAAGGCTTCTGGTGTATTAGCAATTTTACATCTTTTAAAATTAGCGAATATGGATCCCAACGAGGTAGAATTTGTTCTTGACTGCACAGAAACTGCTGTAGGAGATAGATATAATAGGGGTGGTGGGAGTTTATCAAAGGCCTATGCTGAAATGGCAGGATGTGTCAATGCCACAGGCCATGACGTCAGGGCATTCTGTGTTGGTCCCAATCACGCTATTATGGATGGAGCAGCATTGGTTGAATCAGGAATATTTAAAAATGTGATAGTTGCTGGTGGAGGGTGTCTCGCCAAAGCAGGTATGAAATCAGCAGCCCATTTGAAACATAACATGCCAATTTTAGAAGATATACTTGCTGGAATGGCCATATTGATTACCAAAGATGATGGGGCGAGTCCTCGGATTCGCCTGGATTCCATAGGAAAACATGATGTAGGTGCAGGTTCACCTCAACAGGCGATATTGAGTTCCTTAATACTGAAACCCCTAAAAAGACTTGGAATGAAGATGGGAGACATTGATAAGTATTCTACAGAGTTACATAATCCAGAAATTACTCTTCCAGCAGGGGCTGGGGATACCCCTGCAACTAATTATAAAATCATGGCCTCTCTGGCAGCACTAAATAAAGAAATTGATAAAACGGAGATTGATAAGTGGGTCAGAGAGAAGGGTATGTTAGGATATTGTCCTACCCAGGGACACATACCATCTGCTGTGCCTTATCTGGGGCATGCGATTCGAGCGATGAGGCAAGGAAAGATGAAGAGGGCTATGTTCGTTGGTAAAGGTAGCCTCTTTTTAGGGAGGATGTCCCAACTCTCGGATGGGTTATCTTTTATTCTCGAAGCCAATTCTCAATCTGCTTCCCATAATTAAATGACTTAAGAAAAGGGAAGATCGGAGGTAAAACCCATGGAGAAAATGACCTCGTATGAAAGGGTGATGAGTGCTCTTGAGGGGAAAAAACCTGATAGGGTTCCTGTTGTCCCTTTTGTGAGAGAGTGGTGTAGCACTCAGGCGGGAATAGAATTTATCGAAGAATTGGAAAGCGTGGAGAAACATGTTTATTCTCAAACTTATGCGGTGAGTCAATTTGGTTATGATAGTGTGTGGGATCTGTTTGCCTGCCATTCAGAATCAGAGGCCATGGGATCTGTACTTAAGATTGCGAAGGGTTTTCCTCCATCCATCCTAACGCCTGCTGTTGAGGATTACAAAAGGGATTTGCCGAAGTTGAAACTATTTGACCCTTATCAGAATAAACGACTATCAATGATTTTGGAAGGAATAAGGAGACTGAAGTCAAGATTTAATGGGGAGATCCCTGTCATAGGTTATATTCAGGCTCCATTGAGGCATACCTCAATGTTGAGGGGATCAGAAAAAGTGATGAGGGATATGTTTAAGGAGAAAGAAAATCTGAGAGAATTGTTAGAAATTGCATTTTGCAGCCTTATTGTCTATGCAGTAGCCCTTATAAGTGCAGGTGCAGATATTATCTTTGTATCGGATCCAGCTTCTTCAGGAGATGCCATATCAAAAAAACAGTATGAGGAGTGGGGTTTTCCATATACAAAGAAATTAGTGAATCTGATCAAGCGAAGCGGTGTCAAAACCATTTTACATATCTGTGGAAATACCACAGACAGGTTAGAATTGATGGCCCAAACAGGGGTTGATTGTTTAAGTCTTGATGCAAAGGTTGATTTCGAAGAGGCCAGAAAGATATTGGGGCCAAAGTTTTGCTTGATGGGGAATATAGATACAACACTATTAGCAATGGGTGATTCAAAAGAAGTAGAGGAAAAATCGAAGGAGACTTTACAAAAAGCGGGTAGAGAAGGATACCTTCTTCTAAGCGGAGGGTGAATCGTGCCCGGGATGACTCCGGCGGAGAACATGAGGGCCATGATTAAAACAGCTCAGGATTTTGTTATTTGATTATGGACTTTGTATCCAATATAGAAACAGGAGGACTGATTATATGGCAACGGAAGAAAGGACAAAGGAGATTCTAAAAGGGTTACATGATGCGGTCGCCTACTTCGAAGAAGAGGATGCTAAGAAATGGGCAAAGATTGCTTTGGAGGAAGGGGTTGACCCATTTGTGGCAGTGATGGAAGGTCTGGCCGAAGGGATGATGGAGGCAGGTGAGAAGTATAATAATAAGGAGTATTTTGTTCCAGAACTTCTGATGTGTGCGGATGCCCTTTATGCAGGTTTGGATATTTTAAAACCAGCCATTGAAGCCTCGGGTAGAAAGTCAGAGGTAAAGGGTTCGATTGTGCTCGGTGTGGTTGAAGGAGATGTGCACGATATTGGCAAAAACTTGGTGAAAATGATGTTTGAGGTGGCAGGCTGGAACGTATACGATCTGGGAAAGGATGTTCCCTTGGATAAATTTGTAGAGGAACAGATTCGAACAGATTCTGATATTGTGGGAATCTCAGCGCTAATGACGACCAGTATGCTCTCAATGCCAGAGGTAATCAAAAAGTTGAGGGCTAAAAACCCAAAAGTCAGGATAATGTTGGGAGGGGCCCCTCTTAATCCTGAGATTGCAGAAAAATATGGTGCGGATGGATATGCCAAAAATGCAGGCACTGCAGTGGATGAGGCGATAAGACTATTAAAAATGCTAAAAGAAGAGGAGATGAAAAAGGGGTAGCGGTAAAAGGGTTCGTAAGGCTAATTTATTGATTTTAAAAGACAATTACGATATGGGTTTTTATTATAATATTTATGATATTTTTCTTGACATCCCAATAAAATTTTTTTTAGAATAACTCCACTTCCTTCAATATAACTAATTAGAAAATAAGTGAGATTCATCTTTGTTTCAGACCGCTAATAAAGTCCAGAAAATTTCAGACCAGATTGTTGAACAGATTCGAAATGCCGTTCTTTCAGGCCATTTTAAACCTGGAGATCGGGTGGCCTCTGAGAAAGAACTCGTGAGTGAGTTTGGGGTAAGCAAGGCCACCCTCAGGGAGGCATTAAGGGTGCTTGAAGGGATGGGGTTGGTGGAGATTCGGAAGGGTATGTCAGGGGGAGTCTTCATTGCAGAAGTTGATATGAAGACTACCATTCATAGCATCATCAACTTCCTTCATTTTAAAAACATCTCTGTTAAAGATATTACGATGATCAGATACTTCCTTGAGCCTCCTGTGGTCCAAATTGCAGCCTCAAAAATTCAACCTGAAGACATTGAAAAACTGGAGAAAATGATTTCTGAAGATGTGGACTCTTCTCAAACTGCCATATCGAGAGAGATTGGGTTTCATCGCTATCTTGTTAGAATGACAGAGAATCCCATTCTGATTCTGATCATGGACTTTATCGATAATATCTTGAATGATATCAAGTTCCAATTGAAATTAGGACAAGAATTCTACCTTAAAGTCGAAAAGGCACACAGGGCTATCCTCGAATGTCTTAAACAGGGAGATGCCAATGGAGCAAAACGCGAAGTTATAAATGACCTGATAGAAGTGGGTTATGAATTAGCAAGGCTGAGTGGAACTGCTCCCTTTGAGATAAGCATGATGGGGGATGAATAATGGCAGGCAAGAAAGAGATTTCTGAGAAATGTATGGTCATCTTTCAACCCTCAGGGAGAAGAGGATTTATCCCAAAGGGGAAGACGCTTAAGGAGGCCTCTATTGCCCTTGGCGTGGATATTGAGGGCATCTGCGGTGAGAAGGCGATCTGTGGGAAGTGTAAGGTGAGGGTGGAGCAGGGGATGTTTGAAAAGTATGGTGTGGAATCGAGTCTCGATCACCTCTCTCCAATGAGTCAAACAGAGAGAAAGTTTTTCAGCCTCCAGCAGGAGCGCGGAGGTTACAGATTAGCCTGTCAGGCCCGGATATTGGATGACATCATTGTCTTCGTTCCTGAAGAGAGTCGAATGGGAAAACAGGTGGTTCGAAAGGCAGCCAGAGAGATCAATATCGAACTGAAACCTGCAGTGAAAAAGTATTATGTTGAACTCCCAAAGGCCACCCTGGAAGATACCAGAGGGGATTGGGAACGTTTGACGACCGAGTTGGAGAGGCAACATGGGCTGAAAAATCTGACCATTGACTATCAGGTTTTGGTCACCCTTCAAGAGGTGGTGCGTCAAGGCGATTGGAAGGTAACGGTTTCAGTCTGGCACAACCGGGAGGTGATCAAGGTAGAACCAGGAAATGTTAAAAGGGCCTTTGGTTTAGCGGTTGATGTTGGGACCACTACGGTTGCAGGTTATCTCTGCGATCTAACAAATGGTAAGTTGGTGGCCACTGCCTCAATGATGAATCCTCAGGTAATCTATGGTGAGGACGTAATGTCCAGAATCAGTTATACAATGACAAATCCCGATGGGCTCGAGCATATGAATCAGGCAATCCTCGATGGTCTGAATGGGATTGTGGAAGAGGCCTCTGCTATTGCAGGAATAAAAAGGACAGATATTCTGGATATGACCATTGTGGGCAATACCTGCATGCACCATCTTTTTCTCAATATTGATCCCCGAAATATTGGCCGTGCCCCCTTTGCCCCTTCTCTCCATCATTCCTTAGATATTAAAGCCCGCGATTGGGGCCTAAAACTTCTTCCTGAAGCAGAGACGGTTGAGATTGGTGGATACCCTCCATGTCAGGTGGCTTGTCCGGCTGGGATCAGTGGCCAGGACTTTTTATACTATATTGCCCAAGGAAAGTTTGATGAAGCCCTTGAAGAGATTAGAAGGGCAATGCCCTTCCCAGGGGTATGTGGTCGTGTTTGCACCCATCCCTGTGAGTCAGAATGTGAGAGGGGGAGAGTGGATCAGCCACTTTCCATCCGGGCCCTCCATCGTTTTGTAGCAGACCATGAGTTAAGAAATGGGAGAAAGAAGGCAACGCCCATTGAAAAGACAAAAGAAGAAAAAATCGCTGTGATAGGATCAGGACCTGCAGGACTTTCCTGCGCTTATGAACTGATAAAAAGAGGGTATCATGTTACAGTTTTTGAATCTGCTCCTAAACCTGGAGGGATGCTTCGATATGGTATCCCTGACTACAGGCTTCCCAAGGAGGTGTTGGATGAAGAGATAGGTTACATTGAGGAGTTGGGTGTGGAGATAAAAACAAATCATCCTGTTCGAAGCCTCAAAGAGATTTTTAATGAGGGGTATAAGGCAATCTTCTTAGCCACAGGTGCTTGGATGAGCCAGAGGATGGGTATTCCCAATGAAGAGGCCAGAGGGGTGATCCATGCTCTCGATTTTTTAAAGAAGGTGAATTCTGGCGAGAAGGTTGAGGTGGGAAGGAGGGTGGCTGTAGTGGGTGGTGGTAATGCTGCCATCGATTCAGCCCGGGTGGCCAAACGCCTTGGGGCAGAAGAGGTTTTGATTATCTATCGTCGTTCCCAAAATGAGATGCCTGCGATTAAGACAGAGATTCTGGAGGCAGAAAAAGAAGGTGTGAAGTTTCATTTTTTAGCATCTCCCATAAGGGCCCTGGCAAATGATGGGAAGCTCAATTCGATTCAATGTATTCGGATGGAGCTTGGAGAGCCGGATGAAAGCGGTCGGCCTGCTCCTATCCCCATTCAGGGGTCAGATTTTCATATCGATGTTGACCAACTCATCATTGCAGTGGGTCAGGGAGTGGATCAAAGGATTTTTGTTGATAAACTGGAATATACCAGTTCCGGAACCCTTTCAGTGGACCCAATAACTTTGAAAACAAATATTGAAGGGGTATTTGCTGGAGGGGATGTGGTTTTGGGGCCAGCGGAGGTGATCTCGGCTGTAGGCGCTGGACAGGAGGGTGCGATTTCGATTGAACTCTATCTTGCTGGAGTTGATCTAATTAAAGGAAGGCCTGCCAAGAAGAAAAAGGTTGAAGAAGTTCCAAAGGAAGGAATTGAGAAGGAGGAAAGAAGGAGTCCATTTCTGATCGAGCCGGAAAAACGGATTGGTTTTGAGGAGGTCGAATTGGGGTTTTCCGACCGGATGGAGATTGCCATCGAAGAATCGAAAAGATGTCTTAATTGCAGTGTTTATGGGGAGAAGGGAAGGGCAGAGACAAAGATATCGAGGGATATTGGAATTAAGATTGCTCCAGGAGCCTATGTCCATGTCCTCCCCATTGAGGCGGGGTTTGTTGGAGCAGACAATGTAGGGGTCTTGATTGCTGAGGAACCTTATAATCAGGATAGCATTGAATTGATCATTGATATCGGAACCAATGGAGAACTCGTCCTTGGGAACCGACACAAACTTATCTCTTCTTCCTGTGCTACAGGTCCTGCCTTTGAGGGGGCAGAGATAAGATTTGGAATGCGAGCAGCTCCGGGTGCTATTGAGAAGATTGAGATTGATCCTGAAACCAAAGAGGTCCGCTTTAAGGTGATTGATAAGGAAGGGTGGAATACAGAATTAGAGGAAGTGGGTGCCAAAGGGATCTGCGGTTCGGGGATCATTGATATCGTCCCACAGCTTTTCCTTGCAGGGATTATTGACAGGACAGGCCGTTTTAATAAGAATCTAAATACCCCTCGATACCGTGAGGTTAATGGTCAGCCTGAATTTGTCATCGCCTGGGCTCATGAGACATCTATTGGCCAAGATATCGTGATCTGTCAGGATGATATTCGGGCGATTCAATTGGCTAAGGGCGCCATGTATGCAGGGGCAAAAATCATGATGAGGGCTTTAGGGGTGGAAAAGATAGACAAAGTGATCCTGGCAGGCGCATTTGGAAGTTATATCGATAAGACATCAGCCGCTCTATTGGGTCTCTTTCCTGATTGTGATCCTAAAAATGTCTATTCTGTTGGAAATGCGGCTGGCGATGGAGCTCGTATGGCACTTCTCAACGTAGATAAGAGGAAGGAGGCAGATTGGATTGCACGAAGGGTGGAATACTTGGAACTTACTCTGGAACAAGGGTTTGATAAGATCTTTGCTCAGGCTATGTGGATTCCCCATATGAAGGATAAGTTTCCACATCTCGAGCACCTTCTTCCAAAGTAAAAGGTTTGGGCGAAGGTAATGATAGGCAGGCGAATTTATTAAGATCACACCTGAAAACCCCGTCCTGTGGACGGGGATGAAAGGTGTGT
>JBBIRM010000092.1:0-3625 GCA_037441765.1 Deltaproteobacteria bacterium
AACTCTTTTTCTAAACGTTCAACCTCGGCTTCGACCGACTCCACCCCTTTTGTCAATAAGAGAACCTCGTTAAGTTTTTGATCAATAGCCTTGATCTCTGCCCGAATGCCTGAGAGTTTACGGACTTGTGGAGAATAGTAGAACCTATCAAAAATTAGAATGGCAATAGCAATGCAAGCAAATAGCATAAGAAGTTTTTCTCTACCTTTTAATTTCATAGCGATGGCCTCTCAATTCTTTTTTCCTCATTTAGGATTATGTCAGATAGAATTTTAAACTCTGACGATGGCCTATTATAGGATTTATTCTCTTCGGCAGAGATCAATTTTACATTTTTAAAAAATGGAGAATTCTCAAGCCGTTCGATAAATTTGGCCAAAGAGTTAAGACAGTTAAAATCAGTCCCGAAGACGAGGCCAGAGAAATAAATCTCTTTTTCCTCTATTTGAGAATCCTGGGTCTGTGCAGTAGACCCTTTAAGTTCTTTCTTCAAAGGACTACCCTTCTTATGGATTTCAAGGTAAGTAAGGGTCATATTTTCTGGTAGAATCTGATGGATCTCTCTTAATAGGGCTCGGTAAGGAACAGGTCTGGAAATTGAAGATGGGTATAAAGAGAGTTCCTTTTTTACCTTTTCCTCCTTTTCTTTTAAAACCCTCAGTTTGGACCTCAAATCACTCAATACTGCTACCTTTTCTCGCTTTAGATCAAGTTCCTTCTGTGCAGTTGCTAACTTTCCATTCATAACCCATATGATACAGAGGAGAATAAAGATGGTGATGAAAGAAGCTATGATCGGGATCAATTTTCCGGATTGAATTCTTGAAAAAAAGGGTTTTTTAGCAGGAAGTAGTTCAATCCGCTTTGGTTTCAGAAGCGCCATTCCAAAGGCAATCGCAAAAGTGGAGCCTCTCTCCTCTATGATTTCAGGGTTGATCTTTTTTGAATCAAAGAGTATCTCTTTAAGGGGATTAAGATACTGGACAGGGCAGTCTAATTCTCTGGATAAGTAAGATATGAGATTTTTTAAACCAGCACCTCCACCAGTTAAAAGAACCCTATCGATTCGTTCAACATTAAATTGACTTCTGAAATAGTCCATGGAACGGCCAATCTCTCCCACCATTCTTTCGAGCAATGGCCTAAGTAAAAAGGAGATTTTTGATAGGTTAATTTTTTCCTGAAGTTTCCCCTTCAATTGATCCTCAGATGGAATCCCTATCTCCTTTTTTATCCTCTCTGCCTCTTCATAGAGGCCTTGAGAACCCCCCTCAGAAATGATTTCTTCCATAACCGCCTGGGTGAAATCCGATCCAGCAGGGGTAATTTCCCTACTGAATTGTAGAATCTTATCCTTAAAGATGTGGATTCCTGTTTTTTCTCCTCCTAAATCGAGAAGGGCAATTGTCTCCCCTTTCTTAAGGAGATTCGAGAAGATCAGGACATTCCAGAGGGCAAAGGGAGCTACATCAAGGTGGGTGATTTGTAATCCTGCACCCTCTACAATAGAAATGGACCTTTTTATAAGATTTTCAGGACAGGCTACAACAATCAGGTCAAGTTTCTTCACTCCATCTTCAACAAATTCTTCGAGGATATTAAAATCGATATGAGCAGTATCAATGGGAAAGGGGAGGTGGGCCTTCATTTCCCATCGGACTGCCTTATTAATTTCGGCCTTAGGCATAGAAGGGATGATGATTTGCCGAATAATCGTTCCTGTACCTGAAACGCTAACCCTCACCCTTTTTGTCCTAAGGCCTGCCTTCCTTACCATCTCGATCAATATTTCAGAGATTTCTTTTACATCATTTTTCCCATAAGGGATTTGACGGATCTCCAGATGGTTGAGAAATGGCCCTTTGGAGGTGGTCTTTATCCCCACAAGTTTGATGGAATGAGAACCGATGTCCAAACCGATTGTTTCTGGCATAATTGATCCTTTTTTTTACAAAATACGGAACTTACCTTCTAATTATCAATAAGAGGTTAACAGCCCGGCATTCCAAATACAGACCTATCAGGTAAAGAATCACTTGCTGAGTCAAGATTAAATGTATAGGCGTCTCCTGTTCCATTTGGACCTGAATAAAAAGTTATGATAATGTCTTCCCCATTTGACACATTTCTATTCCAATATATAAGGACAGTAATTACATCGTTAGGTACGATCGTTTGAGTTGAATTTAAATTCTGGGGAGGGCCTCCACTGTAATAAGTTCCATTATATTTCAGAGTTCCATCCATATAAATTCTTGTAATCCTCCTCGCCACACCTGTTTGATTCCAGGATGCAGAAAAAGATTGGAGTACAACATTTGTGTTTCTTACATTGGTTATAAAAAACCTTGCCCTACGAGTACCAAGACACCAATGGGGGGGACTATTCGTAGGTATGGGGGAAATGATAAAATTTAATCTTAAAAATTGATTGAAATTTGAAATCCTGACCATCCTTCTCTCAGTGGAATTGGTAATTTCTCCAGTAGATGTTAAAACATTATTGGAAGGATTATAGTTGATAGTGAACCTGCCATTGCCAATTTGACGTTGATTATTTCCCGTATCGTTTAAACGATCAAAATCTAAACGAGAGGGAGTACCATCGGTTGTTCCCCTCCATCCTCTTTCCGAACAATAACGCACTGCAAACTCCACTCCTGATTGGGCGATAAAGAAGGCCTGATTGGAGTAGATAGGGAATTTTACAGATTTATGCTTGGCGGGTATAAGATAAGAGAGGACATACCCGATCGACACCATCAAAAGCATGGCCACGACCAAAAAGAGGATGGAGATGCCTCTGGAGTTATTTATTAGATTCAAATGATTCAGAGGGTGCAAAGGTTTCAGATGGTGCTGAAGAGTATTGTGCATCTTTACAATCCCCTGGGTCTTCTGTTCCTTATGAGTCTTTTCCATCCTTATTTTCAACTGCTTAACTCCTCCTGCCAGTTGTCAAAAAAGTTCTTATATGATGCGCTATCGGGAAGATTTTTTGGATAGACCTTAGTCTGCAAGGTTACCTGTTCACCACTTGAACGTTGAAGCCGTAGGAGAAGTTGAATTTCACTTCCTGAGTCCCTTGAGACATTGAATTGATAAACATTTTCAGCCATCGCATAGTTGGTCGATCCCTTCACTTTAACTAAGATTGTTCCATCGAGTGTAAAAGTGATGGTTTCATTGGCTAAATCCTGGCCGATACCAGTTGCATTTGCTCTTGTAAAGGTGATGGTATTGCCCGAGCCATTAGGGGGTGGAGTGGTGATGCTCTTTGCATCCCTGATATCCCTGCACATCCTCTCAAGAGCCAATTTCGCTTCGTCGAATAGGTTCTTCTGATTAGCGGTCATTGTGTATACCCTAAGGCCGTTCACCACAAAATAGAGGGTGATTGCTGAAACAATGGACAAGGTAATGATTACAATGATAACCTCAATTAACGTAAAACCTTTGGATGATTTAAAAATCATATTCTCCTCTATTATAAGGGATCGTATCACTTTGCTCACAATGACAAAACAGAAGTTTACAATGCTTTTGTGTCATTGCGAGGAGGTCGGTACGACTGACGAAGCAATCTCATAATTCATCATACAAATCCTTCCATTCTGGATTCATA
>JBBIRM010000092.1:3725-10895 GCA_037441765.1 Deltaproteobacteria bacterium
TTTTCATTTCTATCCCTTTTACGGAAAATCTGTAACCACTGAATAAATTTCATAAGTGTCGTTCTCTGGATCCCTAACACGGACAATAATTCTTTTATAGCCTCTATCTGTTACAAAATCGGGATTGGCAAAATTACTGTCCACATACATAATCTCCCACTGCCACTGATAATTGGGAATAGGGGCATTGGCATAGGGGGTAAGGGCAACGGGATTTAATGCAGGATTGGTATAGTTAAATTTCATAAATTCCTCCATCTTATAATGGGCAAGGTAAATGGCTGTGGTTGCAATCTCTGGTTTTGTGCTCCCTCTTATCCCGGTTGCAAAAGGAACGATGATAGCAGGAAGTAGTATACCCGCCATCACTATCAGTACGATAATTTCGAGCAACGTAAAACCTCTATCTCCTATTGCTGGTCGGGGATTTCGGAGTTGTGATTTTTTATTCCAAAATCCGGATTCTGAAATCTGAAATTGAAAACCCTGAACTTTCATTGGATAATCACCTTCCCTGTATAATTCACAATACTAATGGTCTTCGTCTGTCCACCACCTGATATGGTTACTGACCCATCCCCCACTTCAAAAGTTGGTTCCCCTAAGGAGTTGAATTTTACTCTCAAATCCTTATTTATTGTCACTCCGGGTGGTAATTGGCCCGAGGGATCAAAATTACTAACAGGGCTGAAGGTATAGACCGATGAACCAAGGGTGAAGGTCACACTTTTTGAAATTCGATTTGCCATAGAGTATTCCTGAGCATAACGAATGTCAGAAGCGACCATATAAGCGGCGCCTTCTAAAGAAGCCCTGGTGGAAATGGCAAAATCCACTTTTGGTATCAAGACAGCGGATAGGATTCCAATAATGAGCATGGCAAGAATGACCTCAATTAAAGTCAGACCTAAAGGTTTAAGGGATTCGAGGATTCGAGTGTACGAGCATTTATCTTTTAATCCTTTCCCTTGAACTCTTGAACCCTTTACTCCCTGAATCCTATATCTTGGAGTCCAAAAACATTTAAATTGAATAACTCTCAACATAAACATCTATCCTTACGCCTATCTAAAGAGTTGAGCCATGTTCCACCAGGGTAAGAATACAGCAAGGGCTAAGAATAGAACAACCAATCCTAAAAAGAGCGTCAAAAAAGGCTCAATGTAGGAGGAATGTTTTTTAATTGAATTTTCAAGTTGGAGATCATAATACTCTGTCACTCTCATCATCATCTCGTCCAGGGTCCCTGAGGATTCCCCGACCGATACCATCTGAATAACCAGAGGAGTAAACCTTCCACTCTCTTTCATCGCATCGGCCAGGCCTTTTCCCTCTTTAACTTTTTGAATCATTTTTTCGATAGATTCCGAAAGGGTTAGATTCTCAGCAGTTTTGGAGGTGATCTCGAGGGCTTGAAGAATCGGGATCCCGCTTCGATTAAGCATGGCAAAGGTATGGGCAAAACGGGAAAGAGCACCTGCCAAAAAAAGAGAACCAAAAACAGGAATCCCCATTTTCAATCTTTCCCAGAAGACTCTTCCACTTTCGGCCTGGAGGTATTTTTTTAGAAGTAATGGGATAACGATAATGACGGTCAGAAAAAGAAACCAGTAAGACTGAAAGGCATTGTTGATACTGATCATCATTCGGGTCGGCAATGGAAGAGGGGTATTAAACTGGGCAAAGACTTGCGAAAACCTTGGAAAGACAAAGGAGATTAAGACGATAAAGGCCAAAATTACAGAGATTATGACAATCTTTGGATATCGTGTCGCATCCCTCACCTTTTGACGGGTCTTCAATTCACGGTCTGCCAGCATAACAAATCGGTCAAGTGATTCACTTAACATTCCAGAGACCTCCCCTGCACGAACCATATTGACATAGACAGGAGAAAAGACATCGGGGTATTGCGACATAGATTGAAAAAGGGTGCTCCCCCCTTCAATCTGTCTGCAAATTCCTTCTATTGTCTCCCTCAGTTTTTTGTTTTCCGTCTGCTCCTTTAGACTTTCCAGCCCTGTAAGAAGTGGCAGTCCAGCCTTGTAGAGAGTTGAAAGTTGCTGGGTGAAAAGGACTATTTCTTCTAACTTCACCTTTTGAAATCGCCTCCAGAGTTCTGAAAGGTTGAGGGGATACGGTTTTTCCTCCTCAATTGAGATTGGATAGTAGCCAAGTTGGTAGAGTTGATCCCCTGCAGTCTGAAGGGTAGGGGATTCAATCGTCCCATCCAGCAATTTACCCATCCTGTCTCTCACTCGATATTTAAAATTGGGCATGAATTAATCCTTTTTATTTCAGATAATTTTTAACCTTCTCCATTAATTCGTCGATCTCAAAAGGTTTTGTGATGTACTCATCTGCTCCTGTTTCCTTTCCCAGAAGTTTGTCCTTTTCCTGAGTTTTCGCAGTTAACATAATGATCGGTATATGTTTGTATCTTTCGTCAAACTTCAGAAGCCTGCAGACCTTATACCCGTCCAGTTTGGGCAACATAATATCGAGAATGATCAGGTCAGGGTTTTCTTTTCTTGCTTGATTGAGTGCATCCTCACCATTGTAAGAGACCAGGACATGGTATCCTTCCATCTCGAGTGGAAAACGGACAGTCTCAACCAGATCAACCTCGTCGTCAACCATTAAGATTTTCTTCGGTTTCATCTTTACCCCCTTAAATTTTCCTTTGCCTTTCCAAAGAGTTCCCTCTTTGAAAGGGCCTCATCAGGGTAGGTCGCTCTTCCTACCCTGATAGTCAAGGCCTTATCCAACCCGATTGGGACAAATTTTTTAACCTCCTCCTCAATACGCTCCTGGATGATCTGGGCTCCTTTAAGATCTGTTTCACATAGGGCAGCTATGAACCTCTCCTTTTTGTGCTTAAATAAGATGTCAGCTTTTCGACATAGACACTTTTTTATGGTTTTCTCAAGTTGATCTAATACAGTATCGTCCACTCTTCCCTCATGGTTCGGAACACCAATAAGGAAAAGGGTGAGATGTGAAAAACCTTCCTGGGCACGCTTAAACTCACGATCCAGAATGGTTCTGAAAGAGGGTTCCCTTCTTTCTCCCTCTGAGATGGGCAAGGTAAAGGTAAATGTGGAGCCTTTTCCCAATTCGCTTTCTACCCAGATCTTACCTTGATGGGCTTCCACCAATCCCTTCGTGATGGCTAATCCCAATCCAGTTCCACCTGTAGAGCGGTGAAGAGAACCTTCTACCTGATGAAACTTTTCAAATATTTGGCTTAAGTGTTCTTGAGGAATACCAATGCCGTTGTCCTGAATGGAGATAGAGACCATCTCCTTATATATCTCTCCCTCAGTCTGAAAGGGCTTTGCAGTAATCAGGATTTTTCCCCCTTCAGGAGTAAACTTGATTGCATTTCCAATGAGATTGGTTAAGATCTGCTCGACCTTTTCGCTGTCCCCGTAGACTTTTGGAATTGAGTCTGAAATGTCGCGTTTGATTTGAATAGATTTGTTATCAGCATCGAGTTTTAAAGAATTAATAACGAATTCGATTACCTCTTTTAAATTCAACTCTTTAAAATCCATCTCCATCTTTCCTGACTCAATTCTCGAAAGACTTAATAGGTTGTTTAAGATATTGGTAAGTCTATTGATATTCCTTTCAGCCATGGTGAGAAATTTTGTCTGTGTCTCATTGATTACCCCTGTCCTTCCACTGAGAAGCAACTGAACAGCGTTTTTGATAGCAGCCAGCGGGGTTCTCAATTCGTGGGAGGCGACGGACACAAATTCGGATTTCATTGCATCGAGCCTTCTTAGTTCCTGATTCGCCTTTTCGAGTTGTGTGGCAAAGTCCCTGAGCCTCACAAAACGTCGTCTCTCATCAAGGACCTTTTGAAGTCGAACAATGATTTCCTCCAAATTGAGAGGTTTCATCAGGTAGTCGCTTGCTCCCCTCTTCATGGCCTCGAGAGCAGAGTCAATCGTTCCATGACCGGTCATCATCACGGTTAAAGCATCTGGATCTAATTTTGAAATCTCTGAAAGGAGCTGAAGACCATCCATTCCAGGCATTTTTAAATCGGTAAGAACAAGGTCAAACTTCTCTTTTTCAATCTTTCTAAGGGCCTCATCCGCATTTTCAGCCACATCCACATAAAACCCAGCAATACGGGTGAGGGCCTTGGAGAGAACATCCCTGATTTCTTTTTCGTCATCGACAACAAGAACCTTATTTTTCATTATTTTACCCTTTTTCTTTACGGGGAGGATTTTCTCTACCCGAAAGCCATTCATCCAGAGCATCCTTTCTAAATCTCCAACTCCCACCTACCTTACGACCAGGTATCTCTCCGTTTTTAACCAATCGATAAATGGTTCGGACATGGACGCTCAAATATTCCGCAGCCTCGCGGGGTGTCATTATCTCTTTCATTTGTGTTCTCCCAATTTATGACTTATAAATTTTTTCCTTCAAAAAGATTTCGAGAATAGTTGGGTCAAACTGTTTCCCCTTAAATCTCTCCATTTCCATTAGAATCTCTTCAAGTGGAGAAGCCCTCCGATGGGGCCTCAGGCTATTCATCGCATCGAAGGCATCAGGAACAGCAATGATCCTCGCTTCAATTGGGATGGCCTCTCCCATCAGACCATCAGGATATCCACTTCCATCATATCGTTCATGATGGTTACGAATAATAGGAATCTTGTCTTTAAAAAATTCAATTCCTTCAACAATCTTGACACCGATCAGCGGATGTTCCTGAATGGCCTGATATTCCTTTGGATTTAGTGGACCTTGCTTTTGAAGGACTTCGTCTTTGATGCCGATCTTTCCAATATCGTGAAGCAACGCACCATATTCGAGGTTCTCCAGTCTTTCCTTTGAAAATCCTAATGTTTTTGCAATCTGAAGACTCATTCTCCTCACCCGATCCGAATGCCCCCGAGTATAAGGGTCTTTTACCTCGATGGCCTCAGTCAGAACCTTTACAGAATCGAGATGAGCCTTTTTAAGGATGCGATATGATTCACTGAGTTTCTCTGTTCTTTCTTCTACCAATCGTTCCAGATTCATATGATATGCCTCCACCTCCATTTCAAGTTTTCTTTTTTCCAAAGCCTTCTTGACACTGAAGACCACCAGATCCAGGTCAACAGGTTTGATAAGAAAATCGTAGGCCCCAAGGCGCATTGCCTCCACTGCCATATCAATTTCAGGATAGGCCGTCACCATTATCATCATCATTGCAGGATGAATGGATTTGACCTGCTTTAGAAGCTCGATGCCATCCATTTCAGGCATTTTGATATCCGAGATGATGAGAGAAAAAGTCTCCCTGTAAAAGAGTGTCAGCGCCTCCCTTCCGTTATGGGCTGTTTCACAAGAATATCCTTCCTTCAAAAGCCTTCGAGATAGGACATTTGTAATGGTGACTTCGTCATCAACAATCAAAATCCGATCTTCCATTTTTATCTCTCTATTTACTTTTTAAAAATTTCAAAAATATACAAATTTTGTTCCAAAATATTCCAAATTTTGATAAAAATTGACAAAATAAGCCTATCCTATTGATATTTAAAAATATTTTAAGGTTTAAAGAAGGGTAGTTAAGGGAGAAAATTTTTGGTCGGAGACTTAAGAAGTGAGCAATTTATGAAAAATTTACATTTTAATTGACAATTTTGCACTATTTAAGCCAACTTTTAAATCTGACGGAAATTCACTTAGAAGGCCCAAAAAGTGGATCGATTATGAGATTTCTGATCAAGTTTTTAAAAAAGATTTTTAGCAAATTAACTTCTCAATGCCCGCATTCGAAGGGTTTGGAACCCTGCCTTCCAAGTCTTTCAATGACTTTTTCAGAAATCTCATTATAGATTGGTTGAGGAGAAAGAGATTAAGATGAGTGTGATATTACCCTAATTCTTTGCCTTCTCTTTTAAAGCGGCTAATACTTTCTCTGGGGTAATGGGAAGGTCTTTGATCCTCACACCTACTGCATCATAAATAGCATTAGCAATGGCAGGGGCGGTTGGAACTAACCCTGGTTCCCCAATTCCCTTAGCGCCAAAGGGCCCATACTGGTCATTCGTTTCTATTACAATGGGTTCGATATTTGGGACATCCTTTGCAGTTAATATCTTATAATCGAGAAAATTCGGGTTCATCACCTTACCATTCTTCAGGATTAGTCTTTCGGTCAGTGCATAGCCAATCCCCATGGTTGCCCCTCCATAGACCTGGCCTTCAAGGAGCATCGGGTTGATCGCCTTACCCACATCGTGAGCAGCCACATATCTTAGGATTTTCACCTGGCCTGTCTCTTTATCCACTTCGACTTCGACACCATGTGTTCCATAGGTATATGTCACAGAGAGGTTTCCCTTAAATTCCTTGTCAAGATTTTCATTACTGGGGTCATAGAAATACTCGGCCATCAGCATCTTTCCCCCTGTGGTATAGTGGGCAGACCTTAAAATCTTTCCGAGGGGAGACTTCTTCTCGGGGTCCTTTTTGGAAAAGACCATACGATCCCTTATATCTAAATTCTCTGGAGAATCTCCGAGGGTTTGACTTGCAACCTCGAGAAGCATCTGTTTAATCTTCTTCGCTGCCCCAAGGGCGGAATTCCCAGCCACAAAGGTGGTCCGGCTCGCATGCGCACCCACATCCCAAGGGCAGACATCTGTATCGGTATGGATAACTACGACATCCTCAATTCTCACACCAAGTTCCTCTGCAACAATCTGTGCGATAACGGTATCTGAACCCTGTCCCATATCCGTTGCACCGGTGACCACATTTACTGTGCCAAAATCGTCTATCTTAATGATCGTCCCGCATCCATCCGATTTATAAACTCGTGCTCCCCCTCCTACATGGATCATGGAGGCCATTCCAATACCCCTTCCATCCCTTCTTCCGCGATTCTGACGCCAATCCAATTTTTGAGCAACCGCATCAATACATTCCCTCAACCCACAGGTAATAATTTTGAAATTTTGAGGGGTGATCTCTCCCGGGGTATTGGCATTTCTGAGCCTGAAGTCGAGAGGGTCAATCCCTGCCATCTCTGCAAGGGTATCGATCTGGGAATCTATTGCAAAGGTGGCCTGGGGATTCCCATATCCCCTCATCGCCTGACAATACGTATTATTCGTATAGACGCATCTTGCTATGTATCGAACATTCGGG
>JBBIRM010000093.1:0-10720 GCA_037441765.1 Deltaproteobacteria bacterium
GGGTTTCCGCTATAAGATTTTCTCCGACATCCCTACCCGATTCCCCGGATGAGTGAGGTGTTACTTAAAGTCAAGACATTAGGCTTGAAGATTTAAGTAAACTCTGCTAATTTTATTTATGATCAAATTTATTTTGAACCCTATGAGAGTAGAAGCATTCGACTATTTTCTTCCTCCATCTTTGATTGCTCAATACCCCCCTTCCCATAGAGGAGCCTCTCGACTAATGGTCCTTCGTCGCAATGAAGAGGCTATTGAGCACCGAGTTTTTGATGATATTATAAATATCTTGACCCCTGGAGACCTAATTGTATTAAATGATACTCGGGTTCTTCCAGTTAGGCTGATTGGGAAAAAAGAGTCTGGGGGAAAAGTTGAACTCCTTCTTATCCCATCAGAAAACGGGAAAAAAGAAGAATATGAAACTCTGGTAAAAGATTCTAAGAAGGTGCGACCCGGGAGTCATATCCAGTTTACAGATGAATTTTCTGCAATAATTAAGGAGGTGAAGGATGGAAGGGCAAAAGTCACTTTCCTGGGCACTTGCAATACGATGGAGATGATTAAAAAGATCGGTCACATCCCACTCCCCCCTTATATCAAACGAAAAGACGAACCCCTGGACCAAGAGCGGTATCAAACCGTCTATGCCAAAAAAGATGGATCCATTGCTGCGCCAACTGCAGGTCTTCATTTTACCCTCCCCCTTCTTCAAAATCTCAAGAAGAGAGGGATTCAAATAACCCACCTTACCCTCCACATAGGAATCGGAACCTTTTCTCCTGTAAAAGTTAATAATGTTGAAGACCATCATATGGAAGCGGAGTGGGTTGAAATTTCAGAAGAGACGGTCAAAGATGTCCAAGAGGCAAAAAAGCGTGGAGGAAGAGTCATTGCAGTTGGAACAACAACAACCCGTGCACTTGAATCTTTTGCGAATGGAGAAGGAGGGCTAAGGCCAGGAATGGGGATGACCTCTCTTTTCATCTACCCCCCTTTTCGATTCCGTGTGATTGATGGTCTCATCACCAATTTCCATCTTCCCAAATCGACCCTTCTTATGCTTGTTTCTGCTTTTGTGGGTAGAGAATTTCTGATGAAGGCATACCAAGAGGCAATTGAAAAGAAATACCGATTCTATAGTTATGGCGATGCCATGCTCATTTTATAAGGGGCAAAGGTTTTGGGGTTTAGGGTTTGTTAACGCTTAAACCTTGATCTCAAATTTCTTTCTAATGTTTTAAAAGAATTATGGGTTTTCATTTTGAGATTATAAAAAAAGATTCTTATTCCCAGGCAAGATTGGGGAGAATTGAAACCAATCACGGCTCGTTTTCAACCCCAGCCTTCCTTCCAGTTGGAACTCTGGGGACGGTCAAATCCCTTACCCCTGAAGAACTAATGGAGAATGGAGTTGAAGTCCTCCTATGTAATACCTATCATCTATACCTGAGACCAGGCCATGAACTTATTAGAAGGTTGGGCGGACTTCATCGTTTTATCCACTGGGAGAAACCCATTCTTACTGACAGCGGAGGGTATCAGGTCTTCAGTCTCAGTAAACTTAGAAAAATATCCGAGGAAGGTGTAACCTTCCAATCTCATCTCGATGGCTCAATGCATTTCTTAACACCTGAAAAGGCATTTGAGATTCAAAGGGTTCTTGGGTCAGACATTGCTATGGTTCTGGATGAATGTATTCCCTATCCTTCTGAATACAAATATGTAAAAGCCTCTATAGGACTTACTACGAGATGGGCGGAGAGGTCTTTGAAAATAAGGCAAAAGAACGATCCCCCGCTTTTTGGAATTGTCCAGGGAGGAACCTATAAAGATCTCCGTGAAGAAAGTGCCATGGCTTTGGTAAAAATGGGTTTTCAGGGTTATGCCATAGGAGGATTGAGCGTAGGGGAACCCAAGGAATTGATGAGGGACGTGCTAAGATGGACAATACCTATTCTACCAGAAAATCATCCCCGTTATTTAATGGGAGTTGGGACACCGGAAGATATCCTCGATGCAGTATTAGTTGGAATCGACCTTTTTGATTGTGTGCTTCCAACCCGTCACGCCCGAAATGGTGTGCTTTTTACATCTAATGGAAAAATCTCAATCAAACAGGCCAGGTATGCAAAGGATGAGAGGCCCATTGATGGTGCGTGTTCTTGCTATACCTGCCGAAATTATTCTCGAGCCTATCTGAGGCATCTCTACCTATCCAAAGAAATTTTATCATCGAGGTTGAATACTATCCATAATTTATTTTATTATATGTCACTGTTAAGGGGTTTGAAGGAGGCGATTCAGCAGGACCGTCTCTCTCAATTTTATAAAACCCATTATCCAAAGTTAGAGGGGTTGGAGGAAGAAGACCTATCCCAACTCCAGACTACCTATGGATAGGGGAAAAAAGATAAGGAGGTTTTATGTTTACAGAAATTGCCTATGCCATGGGGCCACAGCCAGGAGGAAGTCAAGGATCTGGGATGTGGAGTTTTATCCCAATCATCCTAATTTTTGTTATCTTCTACTTCCTCCTCATTCGCCCTCAACAGAAGCGTGCCAAGGAGCATCGGACATTGCTCGAAAACCTTAAAACCGGGGAATATGTCCTGACCAGTGGAGGCATCTATGGCAGGATCACTGGGATCAAGGACAATATTATCACACTCGAGATATCAGACAAGGTTAGGGTAAAAGTCAATCGGGGAAATATTGCAGGAGTGGTCAAATCGGATGTGATGAAAGCCGATTAATCTAAAAATAGGTTTCGGATTTCTGAATTCAAGAGTCTTTTAAAAATTCCGGAATCCCCAATTGAATTGCTCCTTGCTCTAAACTGAGTTTTAGGGCTATCATCCACGAGGAGGTAAAGATGAGAAAGTATGAAACCCTATTTATTATGGATCCAGACCTTGAAGAAGAAAAAAGCCAATCGGTTATCGAAAAGGTCAAAGGGATCATCACTCAAGGAAATGGAGAAATTTTAAAGGTTGAGGATTGGGGAAAACGAAAACTTGCCTACCGAGTCAAAAAGAAAACAAAAGGTCGCTACATCTTAATCCACTTTTCAGGATTACCCCCCCTGCTCTCTGAATTGGAAAGAAATTTTCGGGTTATGGATGCGGTCATTAAATTTCAGTCCTTCCGATTGGACGAACGAAAAGCATCCTCGGTGGAGACCCCAGTCCCTGATGAACTTCAGGAGGAGGAACTCGAAGAAGAATAATCCAATGAGGTTTTTTAATCGTGTAATTATTACAGGGAGGGTTTTAAAAACCCCTCAACTCCGTTATCGACCTGATGGTTCAGCGGTGCTCCATTTCCTCTTAGAACTGAAGGACTCAAGAGATCGCCCCTCAATGGGTTTCCCTAAAAAGGGGGTAGAAGATCAAAAGAGTATTTTTCATGTTACCGCAATGGAAGCCTTGGCTGAACATAAAATGGACCTTCTAAAAGTTGGGCAACCATTGTTGGTGGTTGGCAGGCTAACCCAGCGAAATTGGAAGACCCAAGAAGGAAGGGGTCAGACCCGAACAGAAATCATCGCCACCGATTTAAGGGCAATCGATGAAAATAAAATAAACACCTATTGGAAAGGAGAAGAGGATGAAGAAACCTGCTGAAAAACCCACACCAGATCGGAAGAAGAAGCCCTTTTTGAGAAGGAAAGTCTGTCGCTTCTGCACCGATAAAAAATTGGAGATTGACTATAAGAATGCAAGAATCCTTCGTTACTTTATCACAGAACGAGGTAAAATCGTCCCTCGACGAATCTCGGGCAACTGTGCCAAACACCAGAGAGAAATCACCATGGCAATCAAACGGGCCAGAAATATTGCCCTTTTGCCTTTTACCACGGCAACCCAATAGGATAGAAAGAATAAGGAGGTGGAGGATGCAGGTCATTTTATTGGAGGATGTCCCTTCATTGGGAAAGGTTGGAGATTTAGTAAAGGTGGCCGATGGATATGGAAGAAACTATCTTATCCCACAGAGGAAAGCCATCCTGGCCAATGAGAAAAGCATCAAAGAACTTGAGGCTCAGAAGCGACAAATTCAGAGAGGAATAGAAAAAGTGAAGAGGAATGCAGAAAAACTCGCTCAACAGATCGAACAGACACCTTGCACCCTAACTAAGCCTGTTGGAGAAAGCGGTAAACTTTTTGGCTCTGTTACTTCTAAAGAGATTGAGGAATACCTTAAAGGAATTGGAATCCAGGTCGATCGAAAGAAGATCCACTTGGAGGAACCTATTAAGAGTGTGGGGTTATATACGGTGCCCATCAAACTTCATCCAGAGGTCACCGCTCACCTTAAAGTCTGGGTGGTACAGGAGTAATCTCCATGAATGATATGGGTTTTTCCTCCCATAAAATTCCTCCTCAAAACCTCGAGGCGGAGCAATCCGTCTTAGGAGGGATCCTCATTGAGAACTCTGCCATCAACAAGGTGACAGAAATTCTCGATGTCAACGATTTTTATAGGGATGCCCACCGCAAAATTTTTAATGCCTTAATCGATCTTTCAGAAAGGGACGAACCAGCGGACCTCATCACCCTCACCAATGAACTGAGAAAAAAAAATCAACTGGATGCTATTGGAGGGGCCTCCTATCTTGCGTCGCTTATCGATTCTGTCCCCACTGCCGCAAATATCGAATACTACGCAAAAATCGTAAAAGAAAAGGCAATTCTCAGGAAACTGATTGAAACCTCCACCGAGATCATCACCCAGAGTTATGAGGATCGAGGGGATGTGGAAAGTTTTCTCGATGATGCAGAACGGGCCATTTTTGAAATTTCGGAACGAAGGGTGAAACCTTCCTTCTATCCCATCAAGGATATTGTTAAAGAAAGTTTCAGGACCATTGAAAAACTATACGAAAAGAAGGAACTGATCACAGGAGTCCCCTCTGGATTTAAGGAGCTGGATAGGATGACAGCAGGGTTTCAACCCTCTGACCTCATCATCGTTGCAGGAAGGCCAAGTATGGGGAAGACAGCATTCTGCCTTAATATTGCACAATATGCAGCAATTGAAAAAGGTATCCCCGTGGCCTTCTTTTCGTTAGAGATGTCAAAGGAACAATTGGTCATTCGAATGCTCTGCTCCCAGGCTCGGGTTGAAGGAACACGGCTTCGGACAGGTTTTCTCAGTGAAAGCGATTGGCCAAGGTTAACGTTGGCCGCTGGGAACCTCTCAGATGCTCCCATCTATATCGATGACACCCCTGCCCTTTCCATCCTCGAATTGAGGGCAAAATCAAGACGCCTTAAAAGTGAACATGGTCTGAACATGATCGTAATTGATTACCTTCAACTGATGAAGGGAAGGGCAAAGGCAGAAAGCCGTCAGCAGGAGATATCAGAAATCTCCCGTTCCCTTAAGGCCCTGGCCAAAGAACTAAATGTGCCAGTCATTGCAGTTTCCCAGCTTAGCAGGAAGACGGAGGAGAGGCATGGGAATAGGCCTCAACTCTCAGACCTCCGTGAGTCGGGCGCTATTGAACAGGATGCTGATGTGATCCTCTTCCTTTTCAGAGAGGAGGTCTATAACCGTACTGAAGAGAATAAAGGTAAGGCAGAGGTCATCATCGGAAAACAGAGAAATGGGCCAACGGGAAAGATCGACCTCGCCTTCTTGGATAAATTCACCACATTTAAAGAACTCTATAAAGGTGAACCCGGAGATATCTTCGAATGATTTGGGTTGAAAGTGATGGGTTGGGAATCTAAGAAAAGAATTTAATACTTCAAACTCTGAAAAAATTTTCGGAACTATTATTGTAAGCCATGAACCTACCGAATAGCCTCACCCTGATCAGAGTTCTCCTAATACCATTCTTTGTGATTTTTATTATCAATAAATCTTTCAATCTCGCCCTGATCACTTTTGCCATTGCCGGTATTACAGATGGGATTGATGGCCTTATTGCCAGGTGGAGGCACCAACGGACAGAATTGGGGGCCTATCTCGATCCGATTGCGGACAAGCTTCTTTTGATTGCTTCCTTTATAACCCTCGCCATCATTGAGATGATTCCCAGTTGGCTTGCTGTCATTGTTATTACTCGAGATGTCATCATCCTCTTGGGATTTCTATTGATGCTCCTCACCAACTATCACCCCCAAATCAATCCCAGTCTTTTGAGCAAACTTACAACTGTCCTTCAGATCTCCACGGTCCTGATCGTCTTAATGAAAGATGCCTATCCACTCTTTAAACAAATGAGTGGCGGGGTCATATATGGAACTGCCTTTTTTACTATTCTATCAGGGCTTCAATATATCTATATTGGAACTCGGATCTTAAATGAGAAAAGATGATTAATAGGAGGACAGATATGTCCACGATTGTAAAGGTTATTGGAAGGGAGATTATTGATTCAAGAGGAAATCCAACCATTGAGGTGGAGGTATTCCTGGAAAACGGAATTACAGGAAGGGCCTCCATTCCCTCTGGTGCATCCACAGGTCGCCACGAGGCCTTAGAACTAAGGGATAAGAATCCTAAGCGATACCTTGGGAAAGGGGTTCTGAAGGCGGTTCGTAAGATCCATCAGGAGATTGGGCCAAAACTCTTAGGAATGAATGTTCTCGATCAAAAGGCGATCGATGAAGCATTAATCCAATGGGACGGGACTCCAAATAAAATTCACTTGGGGAGCAATGCGATCCTCGGGGTTTCCTTGGCCTGTGCAAAGGCATCTTCAAATTTTTTAGGACTTCCCCTTTATCAACATCTCGGGGGCCTCTCTGCAACAAGGCTTCCCCTTCCTATGCTGAATATACTGAATGGGGGAGCCCATGCCGACAATAATCTTGATCTGCAGGAATTTATGATTTTACCGGTTGGGGCAAAGAGCTTCAGAGAAGCCCTCCGAATGGGGGTGGAGGTCTACCATCATCTCAAGGCCGTCCTCAAGAGCAAGGGATATAAAACCTCTGTAGGAGATGAGGGAGGATTTGCTCCTGACCTTCGTTCAAATGAGGAGGCTTTATCGCTCATCTTGGAAGCCATTGAAAAGTCAAACTATCGTCCAGGGAAAGAGGTAGCCATTGGTATTGATTCAGCAGCCAGCGAGTTCTACCATAAAGGAAACTACTTTTTAAAAGCAGAGAGAAAATCAAAAAAGACCACAGGTGAAATGATCGATTACTATGAAAGTTTGCTCAATAGATTCCCAATCCTATCTATCGAAGACGGCCTTTCGGAAGACGACTGGGAGGGCTGGAAGGCCTTGACCGCTCGATTGGGGGAAAGGGTTCAACTGGTGGGAGACGATATCTTTGTCACAAATCTTCACCGCCTGATGAGGGGAATTCGGGAAAAAGTAGCCAATGCCATTCTCATTAAACCCAATCAGATTGGAACATTGACCGAGACGCTTGAAGTGATTGACCTGGCCAAAAGATCTAGCTATCGAACTATTATTTCCCACCGTTCAGGTGAAACGGAGGATACCACCATCTCTGACTTGGCAGTGGGGGTCAATGCTGGTCAGATCAAGGCAGGGGCTCCCTCAAGAACAGAGAGGGTGGCAAAATACAATCAATTGATTCGGATTGAAGAGGAACTGGGTAAAAGGGCCATCTATGCGCCTCCTCTCGAATGGAAAAAATAAGTATCTGGAGTCTGAAGTCCCTGCCCTCGGTTGGCAGGCGGAATTTGCAATGAGGGGATACGATGAAGATAAGGAAATATTTCGATCCTGAAATTGAAATGATGGATAGGGAGGAGTTAGAGGCCCTCCAACTCTATCAACTCAAAATTCAGTTGAGGAGATGTTATAGGTATTCTGAATTTTATAAAGAAAAGTTTAAAAAGGCTGGAATTCGACCTGATGACATTCAATCCTTAGAAGATATTGTCCATCTACCTTTTATTACGAAAGAGGAGATTCGAGAGGAACAAAAGGCCTTTCCACATTTTGGGAGATATACCGTGGCACCTCCCGAGAGTTGGGCAGAACTTCGTCCCTCTCTTGGAACCACTGGCCCTCCCATCAATACCATCTGGTCCCATGAAGATGTTAAGCGAATCTCAAGATGGACTGCCAGAACGATGTGGACCTTTGGCGTCAGACCTGGTGACATCATTCAGAACGGCTTCGGTTATGGCATTTGGGTGGCAGGGATCTCCGTCCACTATGCGGCAAGAGAGTTGGGGTGCTTCGTCATTCCTGTAGGAGCGACGAAAAGCGAACATCAGGTTGACTACTTTCTTAACCCTGGTTCCACGGTGCTTCTATGTACCCCTTCGTATGCCTTAAATATTGCAGACCAATTGAACCAAAAGGGGATTTCACCTGATGAGATTCCTTTGAGGATAGGCTGTTTTGGAGGAGAGGCGGGCGCTGAAGTCTCTTCGACAAGAAAGAGGATTGAGGAGGGATTGGGAATTGAAGCCTTTGATTGCTACGGGATCACTGAAATCGGCCCTATCTTGGCAACGGAATGTAACCAGAAGGCAGGGGTTCACTGGATTGAAGACCATATACTGGTGGAGGTGATAGACCCTGAAACAAAGAAACCATGCAGTCCTGGGGAAACAGGGGTTCTTGTTCTTACGCATTTGACAAAAGAAGCCACTCCACTGATCCGGTTCTGGACCAATGATATTACAAAATTGGATAAAAGAAAATGTAAGTGTGGGAGAACCCATGCCCGCTCTCCAGGGGGGATTTTGGGAAGGATTGAGGATAGGATTCAAATTGACGGGCATTTCTTTTTCCCTTCTCAAATTGAGAACATTGTTAGAGGTTTCAATGAACTCTCCCATGAGTTCTACATTGAATTGGTCAAAGACCCCGAGTCGGGAAAAGATAGGTTTATCCTTACTATAGAGTGCTTAAGAGATGAAGATAGGCCGAAAGTCTCTTCAAAATTAGAAATTGAATTGAAGAAACAGTTTAAATTTATCCCTGAATTAAAGATCGTTTCTCCTGGTACTCTAAAACGGACCCTTTTTAAATCAAAACGTGTCATCGATCACAGGGAGAAAAAATGACAATGGTCCCTTAAAATTCTATGAAAGACTGGGGAGGTAATGTTCAAAACCCTTCGAATGTGGGATTTTTCACCTCAAACTCCCCAGGTTAAAAATCCTTCCGACTTTTAAGTTGACAAAAACTAATTAATTTGATAATTCCTAATTCAATCTTATAATTACCCTTACCAAGAATACGGAGGTAAGGGTTAGAAAGGAGGGATAAAAATGGCTAAGAAAATCACCAGAAGGAATTTTTTAAAGAACGTAGTGGTTGGAGGAGTGACCATAGGGAGTGGATTGGGAGGGTACAAGATTACATATGGTCAGGCTAAGAAACCTTCAGGCCCTATCAAGATTGGTGGGCAGGGGGCTATTTCAGGAGCACATGCGGATTATGGGTGGCAGATGATGGCAGGGGCCACATTGGCAATTGAGGAGATTAATGCGAAAGGCGGGATCTTGCGCCGAAAACTTGAATTGAAATTTATGGATGAGGAACTCAAACCTGCCACAGCGGTAAAGAATGCAAGATATTTGGTGACTGATTGGGGAGCTGACTTTCTTTTTGGGATAGACTCGAGCGGAAGTGCTATGGCTGTAGGTCCTGTCCTTCCCGAATTAGACCGTCTTTGCTTCTTTTGCCACGCCGCCACTCACCGTTTGACCGAAGAGTTAGTCGCTGGTAAAGGAATTAAACAGATTTTTAGAATGGTAGCCCCTGTTTATCAGGATTCGCTGGCCGCCTGGGTCTTTAAAGACAATCCAGAAATTAAGCGATGGGCTGGGATTAACTGCGATTATGAATATGGATATGTCGCCTGGAATCTTTTTAAAGAGAATATAAGGAAGTTTCGGCCAGATGTTGAATTTGTAGCAGCGGCCTGGGCTCCCTTCTGGACAATGGACTTCTCATCACACATCGCTGCTGTAATGGCTGAAAAACCTGATGCCATCTTTTCAACTCCCTGGGCAGGCGAAGGCGTGATGCTCTTAAGACAAGCCTTGATGCTTGGAGTTTTCGACAAAATTCAGGCATGGTGGCAAGCAATGGGAGGTTCTGTGGATCTCCTCGAGGGAATTTCGAGGGAAGTGGCTGCAGATAAATTCAAAGGGAAACTTTGGGCAACAGCGAGATACATCCATAATTATCCCCAAACGCCAGAAAATAAGGCATTTGTACATGCCTTTAGAAAAAGATGGGGGAAGTATCCTAACTACTCCGCAGAGGCAAGTTATTCAACCATCTATGCAATCAAGGCAGGTGCAGAAAAAGCAAAAAGCCTCGAGACAGCTAAGGTGAGGGAGGCTCTGGAGGGAATGGAACTAAAGACACCAGGGGGAATCCGTTTGTTAAGAAAAGAGGATCATCAGGCGATATATACTGTCCCTGCGGGAAAAGTGATCCATAGCCCTGACTATCCCATCCCGATCCTTGGAGACTTGAGGGTGATTCCAGCAAAAGAGTATTTCCGGCACCCGCCCTTTACTCCTGTGGCGGCAACCAAATAATTGTCGCATAAATTGGGGAGGAAGGTCTCTAATTCAGTAATAAATGGGACCCCTCCCCAATTAAAATTCGAAATTCGAATATCGGAAACTCTAAACAAATTCGAATTTCGCATTTCGTGCTTCGTATTAAATTTTTAAAAGATGCTTGAAAAAATACTTTTTCAGGGACTCATCGGTTTAAGTTTTTCCATGTACCTCTGGCTCCTCGCTGCTGGAT
>JBBIRM010000094.1:0-3832 GCA_037441765.1 Deltaproteobacteria bacterium
TAAATGTAACAGCCGCCTTTTCTGCAGCAAAGTTAACTACTGCCTGTTTCACTCCTGGAACAGTATTTAAACCTGTTTCAATCCTTGCCGCACAACTGGCACATGACATCCCTTTTATCGGGATGTCTATACGCTCTAAAGCCTTACCTAAATCTTCGAGTTCCATTTTCAATCCTCTCTTTTATATCGATCTTTGGAATTTATACCTTTTTGGTCCACTAACTTCATACTGATTTGTGAATTTGTAATCTCTTTTTGAGTTTTCTCATCTTTTAATATTACAGTAGTATTATATGTTGTGCCAGGTTCAATATCCTCTTTCATCTTCATATCCTTTAGCATCTTTTTATGTTCATCATTAGTCATGATTTGAAAAGTTACCCTTATCCCCTCCATAATGACTCTCGAGTATCCATCTTAAAAGGGAAACATTTGTGAGATGGAGATCTCCTTCATCGTCATGTCTTCGTCTCTAAAACTGAAATTGGTGGGGAGGCTTATGATCCCGAACCCCAACATCGGATCTGGAAGTGCTCGGGCTTGGGGGACCTTCTCTTTAAAAACCTCCCATTTTTTCTTTGCGGCCAAAATCTCTGGATTGTTCTGGATTGCTTCCTCAATTAATTGTTCCAGTTTGATAGTTGTTTTTTCTGATTGAGCAAATGAAGTCAAAGGAATGGTCATTAGAAAAAATATGAGAATCTTTTTCAATAATTTTTTTAACGTCTTCATTCAATCACCTTCTTTCCCCAGATTATTTCTAACTTTATATCAAAATAGAAAAAAAATAAAGGCTCCTGATATCTAAAACCTTAGGGGGGTGAAGGTTTTATAATGGAGGCCAAACTTAATGGCCTTTGTCAGGAGCCTTTACGATTCTAAATCTTGGTTCGTAATTATCCTGTTATTCCTTTATAATCAATCTATATTTTTTGTAAATAAGGTAAAATATGTATTTCTTTTTAAAAAATACCTTATTTTTTAACATTCCTTTCACTCCCCATTATTTATTTTTTTATTTAAGCTTCGGGAGGATGATAGATGGAGAGTGGAATCCCTTCTAAATTAGAAAAAGGATCACTAAAGGTTATTAATCCTGTTAAATTAAGAATGAACATTTTTATGTCTTGATTTAAAATAAATGGACAATGGAAAAGACCTCCACAATCTAATTTCAAATTTTGTAAATGGCTGTTTTCCAAACAATCACCCAAAGAAAATAAAGGAAAGTAGAAAAGGAGGATCCCCAAAACTAAAAACACTGAAATCTTCTTCATTTATATCCTCTTACTTAAATGGGGATAGCTCTTGGCCCAAAAGATAAACCTTAGGGGGGAGAAGGTTTAAGCATTTTTGGAACCAAGAGCCTTTTTCGTATTGCTTATCTTATTGAAACTCTATTCCTAACCCTATTTAAAATTCCCTCATGCCTCGGACAGAATTCATAGTTTCCACCCAATTGGGCATGAATCATATCCTCTTGCCAATGGCTGTTGAAAAGGCGACAATCTCGATCCTCGCAGAAGGGGTTTCCTGTTAAATGATAAAAGAGCGCCTGCATCATATAACCTTTTAATACTTCAGTCATCCTCCAATCCCTATGCTCAAGAACCTTCCCCTTATATTCCTCTTCTAATAATTCCATCGGAACTCCCATTTGCCTTTTAAGATAGAATTCCCTGGGCTTTGCGGGCCCCATCACTAATCCAGGGATGGAAATGATATGTGGAAACCCATAGATGCTTGTTCGGATGTGGTATCGCAAAGAATCTTGATCCCACGTTCCGATGAGTTGGTTCGTGAGGAGAACTGTACAATATTGCTCATTTAATCTTCCTTCTAAGATGAATTCATTCAATACCTGTTGATAAAGAAGACCTTCATAGAGAATTCCAAAAGTTTTCCATGTTGGATCTTTAATCCTTTCTCTTTCGTAATTCACTTCTGTGTCATAAATCATATTAGATAAGGCCCTTTTCATGGGATTTTTAATTCTTAGTCGGGCAATCTTTTGAGCAATCGTTTCTATCTGCTTTTCGGAAAGACCTTCATAAATGTTCCCAAAAACAGTAACTGTTATAGCCGTTTTCTCTTTAAGATAATCTTTTACTCCATTTATGTTAATTACGCTAATGTCTCCTTCCTCATAAAGGTTGAAGGAATGAGGGATTAGGTCAATTAACCCTTCCACGTTTGATTCATTAACTTTTATTCATCTTTTTAAGAATGATTTGAGCCCCTTTACGGCCAGAAAGTAACATTGCCCCAAAGGTCGGCCCCATTCTTGGAAGGCCATAAGTAGTCGCTACAGCCATTCCTGTCACGATAAGCCCAGGATGGGCCTCTCCTGTATGTTGGACAACAAGGTCCTCTGACTGTTCTACCCACATAGCCCCATAGCCAGAGGTTTTAAGAAGCCCCCTTTCCTCAAGTTTTTTGACCACACAGGCATCGTGACCTGTTGAGTCAACCACTATTTTAGCCTCGAGGGCAATGGGATCAACACAGGTTATTTCACGGGGAAGCGCCTGAACAGGGGTCCAGTTGACTACAGCACCACAGACGCGATTCCCTTCCTTCAAGATGACATCATCGAAGATCGTCATATTTGCAAATTTAACACCTGCATCACAGGCAGAAGAGATTAATTTTGAACATGCGTGGGGACCATCGGCTACATAAAGCCCCTTTGTTGCCTCTTCATAAGGGATTCCCAGCTCTTCCAATATTTCTTGTCCTGGCTCCCTCACCGTTACCTTATTCATCAAATATCCACCAATCCAAAAACCTCCTCCAATATAATTATTCCTTTCCACAATCAGGGTCTTTACTCCCCTTAAGGCAATATCCCTTCCAGCCATTAATCCACTGGGACCTCCCCCTATAATGAGACAGTCACTTTCAACATATTCAATAAACTGTTTCGCAAACCCATCTACGATCGCTCGGGTGACCTCTTTTTCGCTTACAGGTGTAAATATTTTTTCCTTTCTCTCTACCATTCGACATTACTCCTTTTTTTATAAAAATGGCCTGGATGAAGGAATGGAACTTGGGTACTTCAAGGAAAGACGTCTTTTCTGTTTTTCGCAATTGGAACAGTACTCAGGATACCTTGCTCCTCCATCTGGAAAGATGGTTACGATCAAACCTTTTTCAATAGACTCTGCCAACTTCAACGATGCCCATAGAGCGGCTCCTGAGGATGGCCCTACCCATAGGCCTTCTTCCCTGGCCAGACGTCTGGCCATTTCATAAGCATCTTCTGTCTTTACAAAAAATGTTCCATCCAAGATTGTATCATCATAAATGCCTGGTCGGATGGCGGTCTCGATATGCTTTAGCCCTTCAATTCCATGAAAGCCACTGTCTGGCTGAACACCGAAAAGCCTTATACAGGGGTTAAATTCCCTTAACCTTCTTCCGGTCCCTACAAGAGTTCCTCCGGTACCAACCCCTGCAACAAAATGGGTTATTTTCCCTCCTGTTTGATGTATGATTTCAATCCCTGTGGTCTCATAGTGGGCTCTCCAATTGGAGGCGTTATTATACTGATCAGCAAAAAAGTATTTTTCCGGGTTGGTTTCATAAATCCTTTTCGCCTCAATAAGAGCCCCATCCGATCCTAAGAGAGGATCGGTAAATATCAGTTCAACCCCATAGGCCTCAAGTGCTTTTTTTCTCTCCTCACTGATATTTTCAGGAACTACCAGTTCCACTCTATATCCTTTGATAGCCCCTATCAGGGCATAGGCTATCCCTGTATTCCCTGAAGTGGAATCGAGGATGATTTTATGGGGTGTGAGTTGACCAGAATGTTCACCGTCCTCTT
>JBBIRM010000094.1:3842-10705 GCA_037441765.1 Deltaproteobacteria bacterium
ATTATTTTTAACCCTGCTCGGTCTTTTACAGATCCTCCAGGGTTTAACCATTCTGCTTTGGCAAAGATTTGGACTCTTTGGAGATGTCTGGCCAATTCTCGAATCTGGATCAATGGTGTATTACCAATGGAAGTGAGAAGCGAAAAGGTCTTCTCCTTTCTCAACTCTCTTGGGGATTCAATTTTATCTCTTAATTGTATGGCTTCCATAGATACTAAGAGTTTATCGCTCGATTAAAGATATATTCTTTTTAATTAAGGAACCACCTCAATCTCCTCAAGATAGATCGCATCCTCCCTGATCCGAAAGGCATTCACAACAGGAACCTCCTCTTTAAGTGAGATGATTACTGATGATACTTCAGGGTAAAAGGCCAATCTCACATCAGTTTCAGATGGGAATGAGATGGTGTGGGTGTGAGAATGATAAACCCCTATCATTTCAAGTGATTCTCTTTCCAGTTCTTCAAAGACCCTTACCTGGTCTTGAGGGGATATCGAGTATCGAAACGGACTCTGCTCCTCATTTCTCAATTCAAAGGCTTTTAAAACCATTCCATCTCTTCCGGACAAGATCCCGCAACATTCCAGTGGGGCCTCCCGTTTAGCATGTTCAATCATAGACTGATATATGGATCTTGGAATTTTGATCATCTTTATTTTTTTGGTGGTCCTGTTTCAATGGGCTCCGGACTTCGGCTCCATTCGATCCAGGAACCATCATAATTGTGAAGCCTTTCGAGTGGATAGCCTATCAAATATAGACTCACCAAACTGTGAGTCGAGCGGACTCCAGACTGTCAGTAGATATATATCTCTTTGTCCGGGGTCACTCCGATATCGGCGAAGAGTTTCCTTATCTTCTCTGCTGATTTCCAGTATCCCTTAAAGGGGCCTTCTTTGATTAAAACCTCCTTCCATTCTATCCATTTCACCCCAGGAATGCGTCCTGCACGACCCGCTCCTGATAATTTTTCTTCCCCTAAGAATTCCCTGCTTGCCCTTACATCAAGGACTACTTTTTTAGGTTCTTTTAAAGCCTCCTTGACCTCTGGTAAAGTGCATAGGAGGGGTTCTGTGGTTTTCGTCTTTCCTGGCAGTTTGAATTGAGTAGGACCAAACTGAGGAGGGAGCATCTCTGTTGGGAAACCTTTTGCTTTCCAGCCCTCCGGACCACCGTCAAGGAGTTTCATCTGCGCAATTGGAAAGCCATAGTAAGCCAGAATCCACCAGAGTCTGGCGCCATCAGGACCATCGGAATAGATGATGAGCCTGTTTTGGTGATTAATTCCAAGCCTTCCCATCAACTCTTCGATCTGGGATTGAGAGGCCATCATTCCAGGAATTGGATGATCCTTATCTACGATATCAGGTCTCCAGATGTTGACCGCCCCTGGAATATGACCTGCAAGATATTTTATCTTTTCTCGCACATCGATGATTCGTATATCAGGATCTTTCCGGTCGATAAGAACCTTCAACTCTTCAGGTTGAATAAGAAGCTCTGGTCGCGCATACCCTCCATTGGGGATAGCCAAGGTTAATGGAGTTAATGTGAAAAGAAAATAAGAAGAGATAAGAATAAAAAAGAGGCTATTGATTATGTGAATTTTATGATTCTTCCTTCTCAACATTCCTGAACTAACCTTCCTTTCTCCCCCTTCTTCAAACCATTGCCTGTTCTTGATTCCCAATGGAGCAAACCTCATGGTAAGAACTCAACTCTTTAATCTTTGGTTTTTCGCTACAGAGTGGACAGGAGGGGTTCTTTCTAATAGGAAAGGTCCTAAATTCAACATCAAGTGAATTATAGACTAAAAACTGTCCAATCAAAGGGTTACCTTTTTTTAAAATGAGTTTGATTGTCTCTGTAGCCTGAATTAGACCTACCTGCCCGGGCACAACTCCCAGGACACCTGCCTCATTTCAGCTGGGGACAAGGCCAGGTGGAGGAGGTTCTGGGAAGAGACACCGCAGACAGGGTCCTCCATTGGTAGGGTCAAATACGCTTGCCTGCCCTTCAAACTGGAAGACCCCTCCAAAAACAAAAGGTTTTCCAGTAAAGAAAGAAGCATCGTTGACCAGGTATTTTGTAGGGAAATTATCCGAACCATCCACAATGATGTCATAATCCTTAAATATTTTTTCTGCATTTTCAGAGGTAAGCCTTTCTTGGTAAGTGACTACTTTTATATCCGGGTTAATCCTTTGGATAGCCTCCTTTGCTGAGTCGGTTTTGGGCCTTCCCACATCAATTGTGCGGTGTAGGATTTGCCTTTGAAGATTGGTTAAATCCACTACATCGGAATCGATAATTCCTAAGGTTCCAACTCCTGCGGCTGCTAAATAAAGGGCTGCAGGACAACCCAATCCACCTGCTCCTACAAGAAGAACCTTTGCCTCTAATAGTCTCTTTTGTCCTTCCAGCCCAACTTCTTTCAGAAGGATGTGTCTGCTATATCGGGTAAGCTGTTCAGAGGTAAGTCCGTTATCGCTTGCTACTTCAAAGCCTGCCTTTTTCCATCCTTCAATTCCTTCCCTCATGGAGGCGACCTGTTTATACCCCATCTGCTTAAGGGTTTTTGCTGCTAAGATAGAGCGGACTCCTGCTGCACAATAGACAACAATTGGAGCGTTCTTGTCGGGTAGGAGGTTTTCTGCCTTTTCAGGAAGGCTTGCTCGAGGGATAAAAATCGAGTTCTTAAGATAACCTAACGCCAATTCCTCTTTCTCGCGGACATCGAGGAGAACGATCTTATCTCCCCTTCTGATAAGTTGGTGGACTTCATGAATTGATAATTCAGAAACCTCCTTATGTTTTTTCTTTAAAGCCCTTCTGAGAAGGGGACCTGCCACTTTCCAGAATAATTTTTGGACTGTCTCGGCCATATCATTCTCCCATATGTCTATTTCAAAACAGAACTCTGATAATTATTTTTAGATTGACTGAGATTTGAAGAGTTTTTAACCCTACCTCCCCAATCCGCAATTTATACAATCACATCCTTTTCTACTGGCTCAACCTTCACCCCTATCCCATTTAAATAATTTAGGGCTTTCAAATATTCTTCCTCTTCTCCATCGATCTCCAGGGTTACCCAGCCCACATTCTCTGTGACATTGGCGCTACGGATGTTGGTAACAATCTTAAAATAATGGCCGATATTGTAGATCACTGGTTCCTGGATTCGCTCTGGTGGAAAAATCAACGTTACCCTCCTCTTTATTGAGGAGCCTCCAGCGATGGCAGGGATGATGGATATGAGATCTCCATCCTTTACAGGGGTTTCGAGGTTCTGGATAAACCGGATATCCTCATCGTTCACATAGATATTAATGAACCGCCTTACCTCTCCCTTTTCATCTTTAAGCCTTTCCTCAAGAGCGGGGTAGGTATTTGTAAGCCATTGGATTACCTCCCCTACGGTATTCCCATTTGCAAATAGGGTCTCCTGTTCCCCAGTTAGTTTTTTTAATGGTGTTGGAATTCTTACTCGAATGCTCATCTGGTCCTCCTGTATTAAATCGAAGCCTGAATGATTGATTCTCTATATTTTTTCTTCTCAGGTTCTACCACTTTCTCAAATTCTGAAAACTTTGCCTCAATGATCAAAGGCTTTCCAATCCTGTCCTGAACTGCTTCCTGTGTTTTTAATCCATTCCCCGTTATAGAGATGAGAATCGATTCATCTCTCGGGATGATTCCCTTTTCGATTAACTTTTGGGTCACTCCGACCGTCACCCCACCAGCGGTCTCTGTGAAGATCCCTTCAGTTTGAGCCAAGAGTTTCATTGCTTCCACGATTTCCTCATCTGATACATCCTCAGCCGATCCACCAGAATCCCTGATTGTTTTTAAAGCATAAAAACCATCCGCAGGATTTCCAATGGCTAAAGACTTTGCAATAGTCTTAGGACGCTGTGGTTTAATCCACTCAATCCCTTCCTTAAAGGCAGAGACAATGGGATTCGACCCTGAGGCCTGAGCCCCATAAATCTTGCTATCGACCCTATCGATAAGACCAATCCTCTCCAATTCTTTAAAGCCCTTCCAAATTTTAGTAATGAGAGATCCCCCCGCCATCGGAACAATCACATGCTTTGGAACTCTCCATCCCATTTGTTCCGCAATTTCATATCCATAGGTTTTTGAACCTTCTGCATAAAAAGGTCGAAGATTGATGTTGACAAAAGCCCATCTGTAATTCTCTGCAATCTCACTGCAGAGGCGGTTGACCTCGTCATAACTTCCTTTAATGCCAATTAAATTTGTTCCATAAATCAAGGTGCCCAGTATCTTACCTTGTTCAAGGTCATAAGGAACAAATATATAACTTTCGAATCCTCCTTCCGCTGCCAATGCAGCGACTGAATTTGCAAGATTTCCAGTCGATGCGCATGCAACTACCTCAAACCCAAATTCCTTAGCCTTTGAAACTGCAACTGAAACAACCCGATCTTTAAAGGAAAGTGTAGGATGATTTACCGCGTCATTTTTTAAGTAGAGTTCTCTAACCCCTAAGACCTTTCCCAATCTCTCGGCTTTTATAAACGGAGTAAAACCGACACTTCTACCAACAGTAGGATCAGAATCTAAGGGGAGGAGCTCTTTGTATCGCCACATTGTCTTTGGCCTGCTCTCAATCTTCTCTCGAGTCATATCTTTCTTGATTCCTTCATAATCATAAGAAATTTCTAAGGGACCGAAGCAGAATTCACAGACATGAATTGGATTAATTCCAAATTCCCTTCCACACTCCCTACATTTTAAACTTTTTACGTATCCCATATTCTCACCTTTATTATGCATATTTTTTATAAGAAATTGTTTATTAAATTAATCAAGTAATATTTTAAATGAAAGGGGGAAAATATAAAGATTTCCCCCTTTTGATTCACATTATCATATGGTTAATTATTTGAAAATTAATTATTTTTTTCATTTACATTCTTTAATTTTTTTATTTTAAAAAACTTTATTTAATTTGTCAAGAAAAATTAAATATAATACATAAATTTTTTATCAAATTCCTTTTTTATCCCCATTTCTTTGGCCTTTATACATAATTCTTTTATTGTGATAGAATCAAAATAGTCTTTTAATCTTTTCCCAGCCTCGTTCCAAACAAATTGAGTCACACACTCCCCTGATCTTTCACATGGTATGGTGGAATCTTCAGGGCTGACGCAGGATACTGGATTTATATCACCCTCTGTAATTCGAATGATCTCGCCAATGGTTATTTCTTCTGGCTTTTTGTTTAAAAAATATCCTCCTGAAGGTCCTCTCTTACTTCCAATAATTCCCCCTTTTTTTAGTTTCTGAAATATTTGCTCGATATACCTGGGAGAAATTCCTTGACGCCTGGAAATCTCCTTAACCTGGGTTTCTAACCCATCAGAATGGTATGCGATATCAAAAATTGCTCTTACCCCATATCGGCTCTGGGTGGAAAGTTTCATTTGACCCTTATATATGGGATTTTTTATTTATTAATTATATTATTCTTTATTTTTTTTGTCAAGATTTTTTTAATAATTTTTTATTAAATAGGTGTTGAATTTTTTCAAGGGTTGATTTAATATAATTTGAAAGGGGTTTCAGGTTTTTGTAAATATGTTTCAAGTGATATATAATAATTTGAAATCTTTAGTATTTTTTAAGAAATTAATCCTTCTTTCTATATTTGTGGGTGGATTTTTAGCCTTTTTTCTCTTTGGATTTGACCAGTATTTAAATTTTACATTTTTGAAGGCAAATCGAGAAAAACTTCTTATTTTTACGCTTGATCATTACTGGTTTGTCCTCTTGGGGTCGGTTGCCATTTATACTCTTGCCACTGCTTTGAGTTTACCTCTTGCAAGCCTCCTCTCTCTGACGATTGGATTTATTTTTGGGTTGTGGGTTGGAATAAGTATTATACTTTTTTCAGCCACCTTAGGGGCAACTCTTGTATTTCTTGCTACTCGTTATATATTTGCAGATGTTATTGAGCGGAAAATGGGGATAAAAATTAAAAGATTTCTTTCTGAATTTCACAAGAACGATTTTAATTATCTTCTTTTTCTGAGACTCGTCCCACTTTTTCCATTCTGGCTAATTAATCTTGCAATGGCTTTTACACCAATTCGACTTAAGACTTATGTGGGGGCAACTTTCATTGGTATCCTTCCAGGAGCTTTTGTATTTTCAAACCTCGGGAGAACCTTAGGTGAGATCGAATCGCCTGAACAACTGATATCACTAAATACAATGAGTGCTTTTTTTCTTCTTGGAATCTTTGCATTGATTCCTGTGGTTGTTAAAAAGACTCGATTGAATAAATCTCGAATATCCTCGCCTTAAAGAAGTGTTAAGCATTATTGGCATAAGGTGTTTGTGGGAGATTGAGAGACCCTTAAGGCCTCCTTTTTATCCATAGGCAAAAATATGGGGAGGGAATGGATGAATGATATATTTTCTCTAAGGCGAACCCATCTCGATATCCTTCAGGTGAATTTAGGCTATAAATGCAACCAAAGATGCACCCATTGTCACCTCGATGCAGGCCCCCATAGAAAAGAGATAATGAACCGACAAACGATGGATCAAGTGATCTCCTTTCTCAAGTTTTCAGAGGTAAAGACCGTGGATCTCACAGGAGGAGCTCCTGAGCTCAATCCCTTCTTCAGGCAATTCGTTCAGGATTTAAGGGGGTTGGGTCTTCATGTCATCGATCGGTGTAACCTTACCATTCTTAATGAGCCCGGCAAAGAAGATTTGGTAGATTTTTTCGCTGATATGGAAATAGAAGTTTTTGCCTCCCTTCCTTGTTACTTGAAGGAGAATGTCGAGGCACAACGTGGGCCAGGGGTTTTAGAATC
>JBBIRM010000095.1:0-10586 GCA_037441765.1 Deltaproteobacteria bacterium
CTTGCCGAACCTCTTATTGCCCGCATTCGAAGGGTTTGGAACCCTACCTCCCCAGTTTTTCAATGACTTTTTCAGAAATCTCACTGAATGGTCCGCGGGGCACGGTGGTTAGAGCAAAGTGATAAAAGATAAATCCTACCCTGAGTTGAAAACTTTCATTTTCTATTTCAATGTGTTATTAAATTTTCGCTGGAAAAATTTATGGGTCCATTAAAAGGGTTTAAGATGCTTGATCTCTCCAGGCTTCTACCAGGCCCTTACTGCTCTCTCCTGCTTGCAGATTTGGGCATGGATGTCTTGAAGATAGAAGATCCTAATCTGGGAGATTATTCTCGAAAGATGGGGTTTATTCGAAAAGAAGATAGTGCCTTTTTCCTCGCCTTAAATCGAAATAAAAAGAGTATGAAATTGAATCTCAAGGTTAAGGAGGGAAAAGAAATATTCTATAAACTTATCGATTCCTACAACATCATCCTTGAGAGTTTCAGACCCGGGGTGATGGATCGTCTCGGAATCGGTTATTCTGAATTAAAAGGAAGAAATCCACGCATCATCTTCTGTTCCCTTTCTGGATATGGACAAGATGGACCATATCGAGAAAGGTCAGGTCATGATATCAATTATATTGGCCTTGGTGGAGCCCTCGAATTGACTGGATCCAAAGATGGGCCTCCAGTTCTGCCAGGGGTTCAGATCGCCGATATCGGCGCCGGGGGAATGATGGCCGCCATTGCCATACTTTCATCTATCGTTCATCGTGAAAGGACTGGAGAAGGTCAGTTTTTGGACATCTCGATGCTTGACGGAGTCATCTCCTGGCTCTCAATGCATGCAGGGAAATATTTTATGGATAAAGAGCTCCCTGAGCGGGGTAGAATGCAACTTACGGGAAGATATGCCTGCTATCAAGTCTACCCTACAAAAGACGGAAGATATATGTCCCTCGGAGCCTTGGAACCAAAGTTCTGGAAAAACTTCTGCGAAGCTATCGAACGACCCGACTTTATTCTAAACCAGTATATTGAAGGTGAAAAACAAGAAAATATGATTGAAGAGGTTAAGAAGATTTTTAAAACGAAAACCCAACGAGAGTGGGTTGACTTCTTCAAAGAGGTGGACGCCTGTTGCGAACCTGTCCTAACGCTTGAGGAGGTTTTCCAGCATCCCCAAGTTCTCGAAAGGAAAATGGTTGTAGAATGTGACCATCCCCTTGAGGGAAAGGTTCGGCAGGTGGGAAGTCCAATTAAATCTTCTCTTTTCTCGTTCGAGATTCGTACTCCCCCACCCCTGTGGGGAGAACACACCATAGAGGTGTTGAGAGAGATTGGATATTCAGATGGGGATATTGAGCGATTTAAGAAAGCAAAAGCAATCTAAATGGAATAGTGGAATGTCAGGATGATTGGTAGAATAGAAATAGATAAAGAGCGTTGTAAGGGGTGTGGGCTTTGTACGATCTCCTGTCCCAAGGGTCTAATTAAGATCGGAGAGGAAATCAATAGGCAAGGGTATTTTTTTGCAACATGGAATGGAAATGAAGGGTGTACAGGGTGTGCCATTTGTGCAGAGATATGCCCTGACGTAGCGATTCAGGTATGGAGGGAGAAAAGATAGAACATATATATGGAACAAGATGTTGAAAAAATATTGGTTAGGGGAAACGAGGCGGTAGCCATGGGAGCCATTGATGCGGGATGCCGTCTATTTTTCGGCTATCCGATCACTCCCCAGAATGAGATACCGGAATATCTTTCCAAACATCTTCCACCTCTTGGAGGAGAATTCATTCAAGCAGAAAGTGAAATCGCCTCAATCAACCTTCTCTTAGGAGCCTCGGCCACAGGAGCAAGGGCAATGACCTCATCTTCGAGTCCTGGGATCTCTCTTATGCAGGAGGGGATTTCTTATATGGCAGGGAGTGAACTCCCAGCAGTGATTGTTAACATCTCGAGAAGCGGTCCTGGGTTGGGTGGCATTTCAGCATCTCAGGGCGACTATTTTCAGGCCACAAGAGGTGGAGGTCATGGGGATTATAGAGTGATCGTCCTTGCCCCATCTTCAGTTCAAGAAATGTATGAACTTACCTGCTTGGCGTTTGATCTTGCAGATAAGTATCGAAATCCTGCGATGATCTTAGGAGATGCCCTCATTGGACAGATGAAAGAACCTCTGATCCGAAGGAAACCTAAAAGTATGGATCTTCCACCCAAGGATTGGGCCCTTACTGGAGCCAGGGACCGTAAACCAAACCGAATCAAGTCCCTATACCTGCAAGAAGGTGAACTGACAGAGCATAACTGGAAGCTCTATAAAAAATATGAGAAAATGAAGCAAGAGGAGATACGATTCGAAATGTTGGAAACTGAAGATGCCAGTGTTATCATTGTAGCATTTGGCAGTATGGCAAGGGTTGCCAGAACTACCATGGAACTGGCGAGGGAAGAAGGAATGAAGGTTGGGCTATTCAGACCTATCACCCTTTTCCCATTTCCTGAAAAACCCTTAAAGGATTTATCTCGGAAGGTGAAACAATTCTTAACCATAGAACTAAATACAGGCCAAATGGTTGAGGATGTAAGACTGTCTGTGGAGCGGGACGCAGAAGTGCAATTCTATGGCAAACCCCCGGGTGCTCTTCCTCCTCCTGAAGAGATACTTGAACAAATAAAGAAATACTATGGGTAAGAGTTTAGAGTTTATCACACTTGTTTCGGGTTGATAATCTCGTGGATGTTTCAAAGGACAAAAAGATGGAACTCGTTTTTAAAAGGCCTGAGTGTTTGATTGATGTCCCCTTCCATTTCTGCCCAGGATGTCACCACGGGATCGTTCACCGTTTAGTGGCAGAGGCAATTGATTACTTTAAAATTCGGGAAAGGACCATTGGAGTGGCTTCAGTGGGCTGTTCTGTTTTTATGTATGATTATTTTAATATCGATGTATTAGAGGCACCTCACGGAAGGGCTTCTGCAGTGGCCTCGGGTGTCAAGCGGGCAAGGAAAGACCTCATTGTCTTTACCATCCAGGGGGATGGAGATTTAGGAGCGATTGGAATTGCTGAAGGAATCCACACTGCAAATAGAGGGGAGAATATTACCCTCATTTTTGCAAATAATGGTATCTACGGAATGACTGGAGGTCAGATGGCCCCCACTACTTTACTTGGTCAGAAGACCACCACAAGCCCTTACGGAAGGGATTTTACCACTGACGGATATCCTATAAGGATGGCTGAGATGATGGCAACCCTTGAAGGGAGTGCCTTTGTAGCCAGGGTGGCGGTCAATAACCCATCCAATTTAATGAAGGCTAAAAAAGCTATCCGTAAGGCATTTCAGATGCAGATCGAGGGCATTGGATTTTCCCTGGTGGAGGTCTTAATGTCATGTCCCACCAACTGGGGACTTTCCTCCTTAGAAGCCAATCGCCGGGTAGAAGAAGAGATGATCCCTTACTTTCCACTTGGGATTTTAAAAGAGAGAAAGATGGCAGATTATCTATAATCGGCATTTATAATTGGTCAATGGTTATTGAGCATGGAATATTGGGATATTATATGTCGGTTAGCCGTTTCTACTATGATCTGATCGTAGCGGGTTTTGGGGGGCAAGGGGTCCTTGCCATAGGAAATCTCATTGCCTATGCAGGCATGAAAGAGGGAAGGCATGTCACCTACCTTCCCACCTATGGGGTTGAGATGAGGGGAGGGACAGCAAGCTGCACAGTGGTAATCTCATCAAGAGAGATTGGCTCTCCAATTGTTCAGAGACCCCATGCCCTTATTGCAATGAATTTACCCTCTCTAATGAAATTTGGACCAAGGGTTTTACCAATGGGGTTGATATTTCTCAATTCCTCCCTCATCAATCCTAAGGAAATCACCCGGAATGATGTAGAGGTTTTTCCTATTCCTGTTAACGATATCGCCATCGAAAATGGAAATCCTCGAATGGCAAATATGATTGCCTTAGGAGCATTTATTGAGAAAACGAAACTGGTTGGGATGTCTTCGATCTTTGACTCCCTTGAGAAGGTATTTGATGAACGCCACCATCGGCACATTACTGACAATATCAAAGCCATCCAGATAGGTTCGGAATATGTTAAATCACTCAAATAATTCCCTCTGCCCTTGGGGGAGAAGGTTAGGATGAGGGAAAAAAGATGGAAGAAGAAAAAAGAGAATTTGAAGAGATTCGAGTAGGTGAGAAGATTAAAGAATTGAGGGAGAAGAAGGGGCTTTCTCTTAAAGATCTCTCGGAGTTGACAGGTTTCTCAACAGCCCTTCTCTCACAGATGGAGAATCATCTTGTCTCCCCTTCCCTTGGAACGATCATCAAACTTGCAAAGGCCTTTGAGGTAAAAGTGGGAGATTTTTTAGGCGAAACGAAGGGTGAACCCTTCACCATCGTCAGGAAAGATGAGAGGAGAAGGGTCTCTCGTTTTGCCTCAAAAGATGGAGTCAAGTATGGCTACTCCTATGAATCGCTTGGGTTTGAAAAGAAAGACCGGCATATGGAGCCCTTCATTGTCACCCTCGAACCTGCAACCGTTCCCACCAGTAAGACCTCTGTTCATGAAGGAGAAGAATTTATATTTGTTCTCGAAGGGGAGATGGAGGTGATTTTAGGAAACCATACCGATGTCCTATACCCTGGAGACTCCATCTATTACGACTCCACCATTCCTCATCGTGTCCAGTGCCACAAGGACAAGTTCACGAAAATCTTGGCTGTGCTTTATACATCAAGTACTTAAAAAGAAATAAGCACCAAATGAAAACCAATAAATCCCAAACAAGTTCCTGTAAAAAAGACTCAAAGTTCATAATTTGTATGAATCATTTGAATCTATTTGGATTTTGGAATCTTAGATTTGGAATTTGGTTTGCCCTTCCCTTTTTCACCTTTTTTCTCTCCATCACCAACCCCCTTCCCTGTTTTAGCCAGACCACACTTAAGGTCGGATGCCTCATCCCATTTACAGGTCGATGGGGGGATTGCGGCAAAGAGTTTGCTAAAGGTTTCTGGGATGCAGGGAAATGGATCAATCAAAAAGGAGGGGTCTTTGGGAAAAAGTTGGAAATTATCCTTGTTGAGGATACTCTTCAGCCCTCTGAGATCATTGCCGCATATCGAAAATTAAACGAGGCAGACCGCATTCTTCTCCTCTATGTCTTTTCTCCTGAGACCGCATACTGGCTCCTCTCCCATCATCAATCTGACCGAATCCCGATGATGGTCAATTCCCTATCCTCACACCTTTCTACTCCCACTAAGTATCCCTACCTCTTCTCCGCCATACCCACCCCTGAGGATCTATCCAAAATTGCAATGAAGTTTATCTCGGAAAGATCAGGGATAAAGGTCAGAAGGCCAAAAGTGATCTTTGTAGGTTCGCCTGATCACACAGGTAAACATTTTTTAGATGGCACAAAAAACTATGCCCGATCTCTTGGCCTTGAAATTGGGCAAGATATCTGGATATCGCTTCCATTAGAGTCAGATGGGCAAAAGAGAAAAGAATCTCTTCTCTCACTTTTAGCAATGAACCAGTATAACCCTGACTTTGCCTATCTGAGCCTATCCTCAAAAGAGGCTTCCATACTATTACAAGAAGTAAAGGGCATGGGGATTAAAACAAAATGGATCTGCAACCTGAGGGCATTTGATGAAAACCTTACGCAGTTCGAAGGGATCTTTGGAGTTCAACCGATATCTCCTTTTGGAGAAGATATCCCCGGAATGCCTCCAATCCTCGAGGCCCATCAGAGATGGCACCCTTACGATTCCCACACCCTATCCTATGTAGAAGGGTGGGCTACTTTACAAGTGATAGCAGAGGTGCTGGGGAGATCTCTTCAGGAGCATGGATTTTCACGTGAAAGGGTGAAAATGGCCTTTGAAGGACTCAAAGATTTTGTCTTAGGAGGTCTTATCCCACCCCTTACCATTACTACCAAAGACCACCGACCCAGTGTTGAATCCCGAATCCTAATTATCAAAGAAGGAAAACTCGTTCGCTATACAGATTTTATCTCGGTAGGAAGATAAAAGATTACCTTCCCCCATTTAATTCATTCTTTCTTGACCTTAAATCTTTAAAGTAATAGAATATTTTTAATGGACCTTAGAGAAACGCTCGAAAAATATCACCGGAGGATTGTGGATGAATGGATCCATCGACTCCACACTGAAGTCAGTGATCGCTATTGTGCCCGCCCTTTAGATGAACTCTTTCTCACTGTTTCGAAGGCCAACGAGGCCAACTACGCTATTCTTATTCAAAACGATTTTTCAAAAATAAATGATCATATTCGTTGGATTACCAATTTGCGTCTTCAAGGAGGTTTTTCTCTTTCTGAAGTCCAGAATGCCTATGAACTCTATCGTACAGTTTTATTACCTATCCTCCCCAATGAATTAGATGAGAAAAACCTTTTAGATACTCTGAATAGGATGAATTACTGCCTCTTTTATACCATCACCCGGTTTAGCAATTATTTCCAATCCCTTCACGAAAAGCATATTAGAGAATATGCTCAAAATCTTGAAAGTGAGGTGGAGAAGAGGACTAAAGAGTTGATTGAATCCGAATCCAAATATCGTATTCTCATTGAAGAGATCAACGATGGTTACTTTGTCATTCAGAACGGAATTATCGTTTTTGCCAATCAGGCTTTCTGTAATATGCATGGCTTTACCCCGAAAGAAATTATCGGAAAGCCTTATATCGAACTGATCGCCCCGGAATCCCTGAAGAAAGTAACCAATGTATATGAAAAGGTTGCCAGAGGCGAAAATACAGAAGATGTTTTAACTTATTTTAGACGGCATAAGAGCAGTGTTCCCCTACCCACGGAGAATAAAATAAAGTCGATTCGATATCAGGGGGAGTATGCAGTGGCTGGAATCTGTAGGGATATTACAGAGAGAATTGAAACGGAAAGACGGATTCGTGAATCGGAGCGTCTCGCTCATATCGGAAAATTGACCACCTCCCTTGCCCATGAGATACGAAATCCGCTCTCATCCGTGAAGATGAATAGCCAGATTATTCTAAAAAATTTAAAATTTAGAGGCAATGACAAGAGGCGAATGGAGATCATCGTTAATGAGATTTCCAGATTGGAGAGAATACTTGACGAAATGCTCGATTTTGCAAAACCAATCAAATTGAATCTCGAACCAGTGTCCCTCAACTATGCTATCGATTCTTGTCTTGAGATACTGGAGGCCAAGATCAGAGAAAAGAAGATTACTGTGAAAAAATTCTATGGCAAAGGATTGCCATCTACCCTTGCTGATCGCGAAAGGTTAGAACAGGCCATTATTAATATTCTCCTCAATGCCATTGAAGTACTTTCTGAAGGGGGGCAGATAGAGATTTCGACAAACCTATGGAGAATGGAAAACCAAGTTATAAAAGTCGAAATAAGCGACGACGGACCTGGAATCAGTCTTGATGACCTTCCTTATGTGTTTGATCCATTCTTTAGCAACAAAAAGAAGGGAACAGGTCTTGGGCTCTCCAATGTAAAAAAGGTCATTGAAGCTCATGGAGGTAAAGTCGCAGCGCTCCTCCGAAATCCTCACGGAACACAGATCAGCCTCATCCTTCCAGTTAGGGAGGTAAAATGAAGTCGAAGAGAATTCTGATCATTGATGATGAGCGCTCCCTTCTTGAAACTTTGGAGATGTTTCTTACGGAGAAAGGTTATGCAGTTCAATGTGCCCTCTCTGCAAAAGAGGGGCTGGTACAAAGCAGTATTTTTAACCCCCACGTGATCATCCTCGATATTCGGCTTCCTGACATGAATGGTCTGGATGTCCTCCAAGAACTGATCCAAAATGGAAAAAAGAATATTATTATTATAACCGCCTTCCATGATATGGATATTACCATCAAGGCAGTAAAATTAGGAGCCTTTGACTATATTCCCAAACCTATAGACGTCGAGGAACTCGAACGTGTAATTTAAAAAGCACTAAAGTCTCTAAGACAAGGGCGAACGGTTGAAGATGTATACATTGACCCTTCTTTATCTTATATTAATGGAAAGATCGTCGGAAAGAGTAAGGGAATTAAAGAGATCTTTAAAGCAATTGGGATTCTTTCGGAAAACAGAGTGACCGTTCTTATCGAGGGTGAAACAGGTACCGGCAAGGAACTTATTGCAAGGGCCATTCATTTGAATAGTCCATATCGGGAAGAGCCCTTCCAGGCGATCAATTGTTCCACTATCGTGGGTACCCTTTTGGAAAGCGAACTCTTTGGCCACGAAAAAGGGGCTTTTACAGGAGCATTCAGTTTAAAGAGAGGAAAGTTTGAACTTGCAGGTAATGGAACGATTTTCCTTGATGAAGTGGATGATCTTCCCCTTGGCCTCCAATCGAAAATTTTGAGATTCCTACAGGAAAAAGAGTTCGAAAGACTTGGCGGAGAAAAGAAGATCAAATCCAATGCAAGGGTGATTGCTGCGACGAACAAAGACCTCTGGAAAATGGTCAAGGAAGGAAATTTCAGAGAAGACCTTTACTATAGACTTAATGTGGCCAATATCAAAGTCCCTCCACTAAGGGAGCGTAAGTCTGACATTCCCCTGCTGGTTGAATATATCCTTAGAAAAATCAATCAAGAGTTAGGCAAAGGAATAAAAAAAGTAGAAAAGGAAGTTCTTAGGAAAATGATTGAATATGATTGGCCAGGGAACGTAAGAGAATTAGAAAATGTCCTCACCAATGTAGCCCTCAATACCCCCGGGGAAGTCATTCTTGAAGAGGCCATAACACCTCTGTTATGGCAGAAGCCTCTTATTTATCCAGATTCAAGATTTGATCTCAAAAAGAGAACAAACCTCAAGGAGATAGAGAAGGAGCATATTATCGAAGTGCTCAATCAAACCCACTGGCATTTAGGAAAAGCATGTGAGGTTCTTGGGGTTTCTCGACCCACCCTTCGCCATAAACTCAAAGCCTACGAAATTTCATCTAATCGAAAGACGGTTTGAACTTATTTGAAGATTTTTTTCAAATAATAAAAGACCTTTTCAATTCAACCATTACATCAATACTTTTTAAAATCCTTTAAGTTATTTGAATTATACTGGTTTTTAAATAAATAATGGTTTGGCACAACTGTTGCTTAATTTATTTTGAATTCAATCTCATATTTAGTGGGAATTGAGGTTGAAATAAACTGCAAAGGAGAGAGTTATGGTTAAAAAAAGAGTAATTATTGGCCTTTTTATATTCTGGTTAAATTCTGTTTTCTTCCCTTTTGATGCCTTAGCCCAGGAAAAGCCCATTAAATTGGGAGTCCTATTTATCATGTCTGGCCCAATGGGAGGATATGGCAAGCATGGTATGCAGGCAGTCCAGCTTTCCTTGGATGAAATTAATGCTCAGGGAGGAATCCTCGGCAGGAAGGCAGAAGCCCTGTTTGCTGACACAAGACTTCAGGCTCCCTTGGCGACTGAGATTACAAAAAAATTTATCCTTGAAGATAAAGTCGATTTTATCATTGGGCCAACTTCCAGTGGAGTTGCTGTGGCCGTCTCCAAGGTCGTGACAGAATACAAAAAAATCCTTGTTTTAACACAGGCTGCAGCAGATTCATTAACAGGTGACCAATTCAGTAGGTATCAGTTCGCAACCCTAAGTAATGCCATGATGCATTCTCGTGCCGGTGCAATCTATTTAGCTCCAAAACCTTATAAGCGATGGATGTGTATTGGTCCTAACTACAACTATGGGTGGGACTCTTGGGCCCAATTTAAATCTAAGTTGAAAGAATTAAGACCTGATGTTGAATTCGTTGGAGAACTTTGGCCGAAACTTATGGAAAAAGATTTTACTCCTTTTATCCAGAAGATCATGGAGGCAAAACCAGATGCTGTATGGTCTCCTCTATGGGGAATGGATGCAGTCAATTTTATCAAACAAGGGATTTCCATGGGTCTCTTCAATAAAATTAAATTCGCTTTCCCAGATGGGGCTGCTTTAGAAACCTTATTACCCCTTAGCAAGGAAATGCCAAACGGGATCTATGTGGCAGCACGATACTTCTTTTTAACACCAGATACAGAAAAGAATCGGCAGTTTGTAAAAAATTATATGGACCGTTTCAAAGATTTTCCTGATTATATGGCCGAAGAAACCTATGCGGGAGTCTATTTTATAAAAGCAGCAATAGAACGGTCGAAGACCTTAGATAGTGAAAAGTTGATCGAAGCGATTGAAAAAGAACCCCTTGCCTGGGAAACCCCTGAAGGTTGGAAAATCATGAGAAAGGAAGACCATTCAGTGGTAGAAGATGTGGTTTGGGGAGAGACAGTTTTCAGTGAAAAATACGGATTTTCAATCCTTAAAAATATACAAGCAATTCAGGGAGAGGAAATCTGTAGAACCCCTCAAGAATTAAAAGAGGTCCGTATCAAATTTGAAAAAAGAGTTAGGGGGGAAAAATAAATTAAGATTGTGGAGATTCTTGTCATGATTATATGTTGTTTTATAAATTAGGCAGTCCTCAAATGCTCGAAATAAAGAATCTTATGGTCTTTTATGAGAATGCCTTAGCGATCAATA
>JBBIRM010000096.1:0-10520 GCA_037441765.1 Deltaproteobacteria bacterium
AAATCTATTATAAAAGGAGGGTATGGTCACCGACTCAAAAACCAAATCTCTCTTCTGTTTGAAGATAGCCATTGAAAAGAAGGCTCAGGATCCCGTTCTTCTTGAATTAAAGGGAATCGCTTCCTTTACCGACTACTTCCTCATCTGTAGTGGAAAATCGGATCGACAGGTTCAGGCCATTGCTCAAGCGATTGAGGAAGCCCTTAAAAAGAAGGGGGTCCATCCCCTTGGGTTAGAGGGGACTATGGGAGGAAAGTGGATCCTGATGGATTACGATGATGTGGTGATTCATATCTTCCTTGAACCCATTCGAAGGTTCTATGATTTAGAAGGACTTTGGATCGACGCACCTAAGGTGGATCCAGGGAAAGGAGTGATGATTGAAGAAACTGCAACCCGAACCCAAAAAAGAATTAGACAAAAAGACGATCCAACGGTTTAAAAAAATACTCCTGAAGGAAAGGGAACAGATTGTTGGAGAACTCCGACAGACCTTCGAGTCCTCACAGGAGATGGGGCAGGATGGGATCCAGGACATTGGGGATGAGGCGGCCAATATCTACAACAAGCAACTCCTTCTCAGTCTCAATGAGAATGAGAGGATGATGCTTCGAGAGGTGGACGAGGCCTTGGATCGAATTGAGAATGGGACTTATGGAATCTGTGAGGAATGTGGGGGTCCAATCGGTCTAAAAAGGTTGATGGTCAAGCCGGTGGCGAAGTATTGTGTTCCCTGTAAGACAAAATTGGAGAAAGGAAAGTTTTAACCTATGTTATTGAGAATTCTATTAGTCCTTATCTTAATCATCATCTCCCTCTTCTGCTGGGTCTCTCTCATCAATCCAGTTGATATCGATTTCCACTTCTTTGGAAAGGTATTTCCCATAGACCTCTCCACCCTGATGATCTCCTCCTTTGTATTGGGAGCCTTACTGGTTTTTATCAGCACCCTCGCTCGGGATGCGAAACGAGCCATTGAGGGATACCAGTTAACCCGCCAAAAGAGAAAGAGTGAATCCCTGAGAGAGGAATTTAACAAAGGGATGGATGAGTTTCTCTTAGGAAATTTTAGCAAAGCCAAAACCCTATTTATTGAGTTTTTAAAAAAAGACCCTTCAAGGATAGACCTTTACTTCAGACTCTCTGAAATCAGCCTCAAGGAGGGGAACGACGAAGAGGCTCTTAGTTGGTTGGAAAGGGCACGACTACTCGATTTGAGAAATGTAGAGGTTTTACTTCGGGAGGCAGACATATACCAGCAGAGAAGACGTTTCAATGAGGCGATCAGGGTCCTTAAACGCGCGGTCCGTATTGAGGAGACACATCTTGGAGCTCTAAAAAAACTGAGAGAGATTTACCTCCAAACCCGTCAGTTGGAGGAGGCAATTCAGATCCAGAAGGCCATTCTCAAACATACCAAGGAGAAAAAGAACGAGGAGGAGGAGACGCTTTTTTACTTGGGGTTGAAATACGAATACGCCAATGGGCTTTTGGCCCGAGGAGGAGAAAAGGATCTGGAGGAAGCCCTGAAGGTGGCCAAAGACATCATCCGGGAGAGAAAGACCTTTGAACCCGGGTTTGTATTGCTTGGGGATATCTACCTCCGCAAAGGGAAATGGACCTCTGCGGGAAGGATATGGGGTAGGAGTTTCAGTCGATTCAAATCGATCATCTTTATCCTCAGGTTGGAAGACCTCTATATGAAACAGGGGGATCCCGGCACGCTTCTCAAGATTTATCAGAGGATTCTCAGACATGACCCAGACAATTGGGTGGTCTCCTTCTTTTATGCAAAGCTCTGCCTCAGGCTGGAGATGTTGGATGAAGCCCTCGAGGAGATCAATGAGATCAGTTTAAGGGTAAAGGATTTTCCAGCACTTCACAGGCTTCTGGCGGAGATCTACCTCCATAAAAAAGATTTCCATCGGGCGGCCCAGGAGTTTGAAAAGACCTTTGAAATGGAGGGGACTACCTATCTTCCCTTCTTCTGTAAATCATGTGAAATGGAATCAAAAGAATGGATTGCCTATTGCCCTAAGTGTCACCAATGGGGGACTTATAACATTAAGGAGGCGGAGAAAGCGGTCTCATTAACTTCTGTCTCCTTTTCTAAACCCATCCACTTAACGCTTGGGGCATAAAGGGAAGATCGCTTCTCAAGGCTGGATGCATCTCTTTATAGAAAGGTTACTTCAATTCCTCATTCCCCCTCAATGTCCTTTATGCCAAAAATTTTTACCTGAGGGTCAAAGAGGAATCTGCATCGATTGCCTTTCCGAGATCCATTGGATCGAACCCCCTTTCTGCTCCATCTGTGGAACTCCCTATCTCTCCAAAGAGATCGTAGATCATCCCTGTGGTGATTGCCTGAAAAAGGATAGATATTTTACAATTGCAAGGTCAATCGGAGCCTATGAGGGTCCTCTTCGAGAGGGAATCCACCGATGGAAGTACGAGGGTAAAACTACCCTCAATCCCTATTTTGGGCAGTGGATGGTAGAAGGGTTAAATCGTTATTGGAACCTCAAAGAACTGGATCTCTTGATCCCTGTGCCTCTTCATAAAGATCGGCTTAGGGATCGTGGGTTCAATCAAGCCCTTCTCCTTGTCAAAGAGATTCAATCCAGGACAGGAATCCCTTATCTTAAGAGAACCCTCAGAAAAAGAAGACCCACTCCTCCTCAAGTCAACCTAAGCGGGGTAGAACGGGAGAGAGGGGTAAAGGGGGCTTTCGAAATTATAAAGAGAGAAAAAATCTTTGAAAAGTCAATCCTTCTGGTTGACGATGTTTATACGACAGGTGCAACGGTCAACGAATGCGCAAAGGTATTGTTAAGGGGTGGGGCAAAGAGGGTTGATGTGCTCACATTAGCCCGGACGGTCAAGACCTCTTAAAAAGAAATCTTTTAAAAGAACGTTTCCCGAAATTCTAATGAAAATACTGAAAAAACGGGCCTTTTTCTGGATATTAATCCCCATCCTTCTTTTTGGAATTCTCGGATTCCTATTGATCCGCTTAATCTTTAGACCTGACCTCTACCAAAGGGTTCTCCAGGACTTCTTAACTCACACCTTTGGAAGGGAGGTCTCCATAGGTAAGACTCATATCACTATATCACAGGGCCTGGGAATCTCCTTGGATGATTTCAGGGTTAAGGACCGATCTGGAGAGTTTGATCTCATTAAGTCCAAACGAGTCTTGATAAAGATGGAACTCCTCCCTCTTTTAAGAAAAGAGTTCAGGTGGAAGGCCATTCTACTTGATCAACCGAGACTTCACATAATTCGATATAAGAACGGGAAAATCAACCTATTTGATGGGCCTATTGGAAAGGAGGCCTTACGTCTCACGAATGCCAAGATTTTTCCAATACCTCATAGAGGTTCGGTCACCCTTCGAAACGGAGAACTCTCTTTTTATGATGAAGGATCTGGAGATATAAAACTCGTCACAGTCATAAACCCCTTTTCTCTCCAAATTTCAATCACCCCCCATCGCTCCATCCCATTCCGACTTAATGGGAGGGTTTCTCATTCTCAAAAGGAAGGTTTTTTTACTACTTCTGGGGTCATTCAAGATATCCCTGAAGATGGGGACCTTCTTAGGGGAAGGATCCGTGGAGATGTTGATCTTCGGGGAATAGAGATCTCTCACTTCTGGCCCTATCTCAAAAAAATTCTTCCCATGAAGGAAATCACTGGTACAGTCGACCTAAAGGCCAGTTACCATGGAGATCTCTCAGGCGCCTTCAAATCTTCTCTTAAACTCAATATTAAAGACTTATTTTTTGATTATCCCCAGGTCTTTGCTGATCTCCTTAAACCGAAGTGGGTAACAATTGAGCTCGATGCCGATTTTGATCTAAGAGAGATTCGAATTCCCAAAATCTCCATCTCCCTTCCTGAGATAAGGGTAAAAGGTAAAGGAAAAATTTATGGGATTGGAACCAAAGGCATGGGGATAGAAGCGGAAGCAGAGAGCTCTCCTTTTGAACTTTCAGAAGGAAAGAAGTTTATCCCTTTTCGAATCATCACTCCGGAGGTTTCTCAATCCCTTTTCCGTTCTGAAGGAAATGGCCCTGTCCAGATTCTCTCTGTAAAACTTTCCGGGAAAATTCCTGAGATTGACCATTGCGATGAGATAGAAAATAGGCATGTCTTATCCGTAGAGATGAAGGTAGGGAAGGCTAGGCTAAAACTTCCTTGGGATCTTCCAGAATTGGAGGACCTAAGTGGTCATCTCATCTTTAAGAATGGACATCTGGTATTGAAGGAGGTGGAGGGAAGGGTCTTACACTCAAATATTTCCCGTGCTAATGGTATTTTTTACAACCTCCTCCTTACCCCTACCCTTCAGATTCAGGGCGAAGGCTTGGTAGATTTAAGAGATATCCCGTCTTTTTTAAAGATGGGTGGATTTTTAAAAGACCCATCAAAACCCGTCTCTTCGTTGGAGATCCACTCAGGAAGGGCATCATATAGCCTTAATCTTAAAGGTCTCCTCAAACCTCCCTTCCAGTTCCAATACCGAGGAAACTTCAATCTGTCAAACCTAAGATTGACCCACTTAAAAATCCCTCTACCCATCTCCATTGGAGAAGGGAAGATCGAAGTGTCCAACAGAAACCTGAAATGGTCAGGATTAAGGGTAAACATTGAAAACCTCTCTTTCCTTACAGAGGGCTCATGGAGGAGTGAGAAGGAAGGTCAACCCTTTGAAGCCTGGTTTAAAGGAAGAGGGGATTTTAGTCCACTCCTTCAACTCTCAACCCTCCTCCCTGAGAAAGAACCTTTTTTTGAAAAGATAAAAGGGATTGAGAAAATCTCTGGAGGAGGGGAAATTTCCCTTAAGGCCTCCTCTTCCAAAGGCCTAAAAAATTTCTCCTATGAGGGGGAGGTGTTGCCAAAGAATCTCTCCATTCAACTTAAGGGAACCCCATCCATTATTGTCTTTAAGGAAGGAACTCTTTCCTTCTCCAATCTCGGATACAATTTTTCAAAATTAAAAGTTCAACATAGAAATTCATCTCTCACCATAGAGGGTTCCATTAAGGGAAAAAAACTGGATCTTTTAACAATGGGCTCTGTCGATTTAAACCAACTTTTGGCCATTCTTCGCTCGCCTCTCTCCTCAGGCCCAATTCGTTCACAACTGGAAAGGATCAAAGAACTTACAGGCAGTGCAGAGATCCATCTGAAATGGTTGGGAACAGTGGATGATCTGGTTGAGGCCATGATGGAAGGGAAGGTACGGTTAAATGGGGTGAGACTTCTTCATCAAAAAATCCCCCTACCCCTCACACTGAGTGAAGGGACACTTTCATTTTCTTCTCAAAAGATTCGTTTCGACGAGTTAAAGGGAAGACTGGGGGAGTCTTCAATCCTACTATCAGGAGAGATTTCAAGGCCCCGCTCAGAAAAATCTCCTCACCAAAACAGAAAAGAACTCTCTTTTCAGGCCTTCTCCTCTTACTTAGACCTCGACCATCTCCTTCCAAAGAGAGAAGGAAAGGAGACGATCTCTTTCTCAGGGTTTGGTCAGTGGCTCTCCCATTGGTCAATCGATGGAAAGGTATCGATTGAACAAGGAAAATATCGAGGTATGACGTATCAAGACCTGAAAGGAGAGTTTAAGACAGATAACAGAGGGCTATCCTTTTGCCCTTTCCAATTTAGAGCAGAGGGAGGAGAGTTCTGGTCATGTGGATGGATTGAACCCACTCAAAAAGGGATAAGGTTCGAAATAATACCCAGAATCTCTAATGTGGAAGCAGGTCCATTTCTACGAACACTCTTCCAGAAGGAGGGAAATGAAAGAGTCTTCATAACAGGAAAAATTCATATCGGTAAGGTTGATTTAAAGGGAGAAGGAGAGAACTTTCAAAAGGTAAAGGAGAGCCTCCAGGGAAATCTGAGGGTTGAATTGGAGGATGGCGTGATAGAAAAGTTCAACATCCTTTCAAAGATCTTCTCCATTCTAAATGTCTCCCAGTTGTTTAAGGGGAGACTTCCTGATTTAAAGACTAAAGGATTGCCCTATAACCAGATCAGTGCGACCCTATCTGTCAAGGATGGAATCGCCTCAACCGAGGATTTCTTGATTGATAGTGATGCCATGAAGATCACCATCATAGGAAAGGTGGACCTGGGAAAAAACCTAATTGATGCAAGGATAGGGGTTCATCCCCTCGTCACCATTGATATGGTTCTCAGCAGCCTTCCCATTGCAGGCTATATCCTTACGGGTAAGGACAAGGCGTTTCTCTCCTATTTTTATGAAGTAAAAGGGGACCTTGATGAGCCAAGGATTGAAGCAGTTCCACTAAAAAGTATAGGGGAAACTTTCTGGGGAATAATCAAACGCTTGGTTGAAACCCCTCTAAGACCATTTAGGAAAAGCCCCAACTCAAAAAAATAAGGTTTTACTTTAAATTATTTTTCTAACCAAAAGAATTTTTTCACAAATTAAATTTTTTTCTTGACAAAAAACAACATGTTGTTGTAATAATCTAAAAAAATACTAAATATAGCCCTTCTTTAAGTCTTACCATTGGCTGGTTAAACTAAAAATTTATAAATTTATAGATTGTCAAAAGGTGAAAGGTTATGTCTTCAGTAATTGAGATGAAAGGGGAACGTAAAGGATTTAAAGAGGAAATCGAGACCACGGATATGGCCCTTTTTGTACGAACCTCTGACGAATCAATGCATGACTGGAATCGTCAGAGAATTGTGGATGCCCTTCTTAGAGAAACATATATAGACCTCGATACCGCCATTGAGATTGCACGGGAGGTTGAGGAACTTATCACCACCTCTAAGATCAAAATGATTACTGCTCCCCTGATCCGTGAACTGGTGGATACCAAATTGATTGAGAGAGGGCTTGAGGAGGCCCGTCGAATGCACACTCGTCTTGGGATGCCCCTCTACGATGTTGACCAACTTATCCTTCATCCCAATAAAGAGAATGCCAACGTCCCTCACGGTCCTGAAGCCACTAATCTTACTCTGGCGGAAAGGATTAAGAAGGAATATGCCCTGCTCTCTGTCTTTTCTCAGGAAGTAGCGGATGCCCATATGCGGGGTGATATCCATCTTCACGACCTCGGTTTTGTAGACAGACCCTATTGTAGTGGTCAGTCACTTGAATATATTAAACGGTTTGGTTTAAGCCTTCCCAACTCTATTGCAATGGCCAAACCTGCCAAACATCCAGAAGTCCTTCTGGCACATATGGTTAAATTTGCTGCTGCTCTTCAGAGCCACTTCGCAGGTGCCATTGGCTGGGACTCGGTCAATCTCTTCTTTGCTCCTTATCTGGTCGGGATGTCGGATCGAGACATGGAGCAACTGGCCCAGATGATGATATTTGAATTTTCCCAACAGGCGGTGGCCAGGGGAGGTCAGGCCATCTTTACTGACCTCAATCTTTATTGGGAGGTCCCAAAACATTTTGAGAACGTCCCAGCAATTGGCCCTGGGGGAGAATTTACAGGAAAGACTTACAGTGACTATATAAAGGAGAGCCAACGATTTGCCTGGGCACTTTTTGATGTCTATCTCGATGGAGATGGATCTGGAAGGCCCTTCTTCTTTCCAAAACCCTTAGTCCATATTACGGAGAAATTCTTCCATACCCCGGGCCACATGGATTTTCTCCATCACATCTGTGAGGTGGCTTCTGAAAAGGGAAATACGTATTTTGTCTTTGATCGGGGAGAGACCGCTAAAATCTCAGAATGCTGCCGTCTCAGTTTCAAACTGGATCAAACCGACTTGAAAGAGGCCCGAGAGCCCTGGAAAATGCGATACTGCGCCCTTCAGAACGTAACTCTTAACCTGCCGAGAATCGCTTACCTGGCCAAAGGAGATGAAACAAAACTCTTCTTAAAGATTACAGAGTTTATGGAGATCGCTGTTAAGGCACACCTTGAGAAGAAACATTTTATAGAAAAACTTCTCTCCCTCGGAGAGAAGGGACCACTCTCCTTATTAGCGATGGAGCGTGACGGGTCTCCTTATCTCCGAATGCACCGCGCCAGTTTTTTGATCGGGATGGTGGGCCTAAATGAACTGGTTCAAATCCATACAGGTCAGGAGATGCACCAATCCAAACAGGCCTTTAAATTCGGGTTAAAGGTGATCGCTCATATGAAGTTGATGGTGGAAAAACTGAGCCAGCGCTATGGAATGCATTTTGTATTAGAACAGACCCCCGCAGAGTCCACCGCTTACCGGTTTGCCAAATTGGACCTTAAATTTCATTCGCCAAAATCAGGACATATTGTTAAAGGGGATATCTCCAGAGGAGAAGTCTACTATACCAACTCAACCTATTTGAACAACTCTGCAGTCCTGAGTCCAATTGAGCGTGTGAGACAGGAAGGGCTCTTCCATCCCCTCATTGAGGCAGGGGCATTGACCCATATCTGGCTGGGTGAGGCCAAACCTTCCAAGGAGTCCCTTGCTAATTTCGTCATCAAGACCTTCCAATTGACGCAGAATGATCAGATCGCATTCTCCCCAGAATTTACCACCTGCAACCTATGCCATCGGACCGTTCGGGGGCTTAGGGCTTCATGTGCTTATTGCGGCTCAAATGATGTTGATGGAATTACCCGCATTACTGGTTATTTCACAAAGCTTTCCAGCTGGAATAAAGGAAAGATTGGAGAACTACGGAATCGATATCGGAATCAGGCCTTTCTGAAAGAAACGGAAGGAACCCTGATGCTTGAGGCCTGATCCATTTACCAAAACACTGGTGACGAAGGAGGAGAAATGGGAAGAATCAAAATTTTTACTAAGGCAAAATGTCCGAAATGTCCTGCTGTTCAAAGCATCGGAACAGAATTGAAGAGGGAGGGTGTAGCGGTTTTCAATTACGATTTGGATACAATCGATGGCCTTGCAGAGGCTTCCTTCTACAGCATCCTCTCAACGCCTTCGCTTATTATTGAGGACGAGCAAGAAAGAGAGGTCATCGGTTGGAGAGGGGTGGTCCCAAGTCTCCAGGAGGTCAAACAGTTTCTTTTTAAGAAAAACTGGTGAGCCTTCACTCTCACTATTACTCATATGAAGACCTGTAATGATCGAGATCAAAGGATTCTTAGAGACGTCATTTGTAGACTGGCCAGGGAAAATCTGCTCTGTCCTTTTTTTGCCCTATTGTAATTTTCGATGCCCCTATTGTCATAATCACCCCCTCGTCTTTCATCCGGAAAAATACCCAACTATCCCCCTTAGGGAGATCCTTGAGCACCTTCAACCTCTGAGGGAGTGGATCGATGGGGTCTGTGTGACAGGTGGAGAACCCACTCTCCATTTTGATCTTCCTCGACTGATTCATGAGATCAAGCAACAGGGATTTCTCATTAAACTGGACACCAATGGTTCGAACCCGAAGATGTTGGAGAGCCTCCTCGAAACAAAGAGCGTTGACTTTGTCTCCATGGATGTGAAGGCTCCCCTTGATCCCTTTCGCTATCGCCGTGCCACGGGCACCTCCGTTGACATTCAACTCATCTTAAAATCGATTGAGATTCTGAAGGCCAGTCAGGTGGAATATGAATTCCGAATGACCGTTGTTCCAGGACTTCATCAAGAAGATGACATTAAACTCTTAAGCAAACAGTTAAGGGCAGGGCGAAGGTTCGTATTACAGAATTTTAATCCAGAAAATCCCCTGGACCCAAACCTAAAAAATATCCGACCCTATGATCCAAAACGATTAAGAGAGATGGAGAGAGAATTTCAGGAGATTGAATGAACCCTTCTATCCTAAAAGAGATTCAGATAAAGTTGGAGTCCTTGGAGAAGGAGATAGATCTCCTGAGATCTGCCCTGGAGTCCCTTCCCGAGCCCTTTTTTATACTCGACCCAAAAGGGAATTTTCTCAGATCAAACCCAGAAGGGATGGCCATTTTTGACTACCCCTGGGAGCAACTTCAACGGATGAACCTGATCGATCTCATCTCCCTTGAAGATATAAGTCCGATGAGAGAGGAATTGGAGAGCCTGGAGAAAGGAAAACCCCTTCGCCAAAAGATTCATCTCCTTACCCGTTTGGGCGAAAAGATTCCAGTGGAGTTTATCGGGATTGCAAAAGGGGATTTCATATTCCTCACCCTCAGAGACCTGCGAGAGAGGCTTGAGTTGGAAAATAGGTGGGAGAAGGCAAAGAAAGAACTCTGTGAAAAAATCCATGAAAGGGATCAATATGCTCGAGAACTACAGGCCTTGAAGGACCTCTATAAAGAGAGATTAAAGGAGATTGAAAAGATGAGAGAAGAAGCCTTGCTTCTCTCTTATACAGATGACCTTACTGGAATCTATAATCACCGTTTTTTTATTCAGCAGTTGACCTTAGAGGTTGAACGACAAAAACGATATTCTCAACCCCTCTCCCTCCTAATGATTGACATCGATCATTTTAAATACTACAACGACACCAATGGGCACCTGGCAGGAGATCAGGTATTGAAGGCCATTGCCATTCTCATTCAGCATGGGGTCAG
>JBBIRM010000097.1:0-10251 GCA_037441765.1 Deltaproteobacteria bacterium
CAACATTTCCAGATCTATCCACGAGCGGTTTTCGATCATCTCAAGGCATTGGAGAAGAAAGGTTATCTGAAACGGGAGGGTTCTATGTCGAGAGGGCTTGAGGTCTTGATCTTTGAAGAAGATAGATTTCGAAAGGAGAGCAGTTCACTGGTTCGAGAGATTCCTGTCTTAGGGAGGGTGGCTGCAGGAAGGCCTACCCTGGCTGTGGAGAATGTGGAAGGGACTATACCGTTTCCTGGAGAATGGGTGAAGGGGAAGGATGTCTTCCTTTTGAGGGTGAGGGGAGATAGCATGTCACCCTTTATCATTCCTGGTGACTATGTCCTTGTTCGCTCACAATCCTCAGCAGAAAACGGGGATGTGGTCGTGACCTTGATGGGAGAGGAGGCCACTGTAAAAAGGTTTTTCAAAAAGGGGAAGAGGATTGAGTTGAAGCCAGATAACGAGCGCTGGGAGACGATTCAGTTTGAGGAAGGACAGGGAGAGATTCAGATTCTTGGCAAGGTGATTGGAGTGTTCAGGAAGTGTTAAAAAGAATAGCGTAAGGAGAAGATGGATGAATCTACCCATAAGGAATTGGCTCGATAAGGTTTTGTCTCAGATGGACTCGGAACATTCGTTCCATGGAAAGACTCTTTTTTTAGGGGAGGGGGTAGGAGGAATTGCCTCTTATGTGGCAGGGTGGATGGCAGGGAAGGGGATTGATGTGATTATTGTGGATGGGGCTAATCGTTTCGATCCTTACATTGTTTCATCCTTTGCGCGAAGAGTATTGATCCCGCCAGAAAGACTTCTCAAAAAAATTCAAATCGCAAGAGCCTTTACCTGCTATCAGATGACTACCCTGATGGGAGAAAGGTTGTTTGACTTTTTAAGAAAGACTCATACTTGCCAGCAGGAGTGCGGCGTACCCTCAACATACGGATGTGACCCCTCCTTACAAAAGCCTTGGGTAATTATCCTTGGGCCGGTGACCACCTTTCTCGATGAGGATGTGCCGGAAAGAGAAGTGTGGCCTCTTTTTGAGAGAGCCTTGAGAAAGTTAGAAGAGATGGTAAGAGTGGAGGGGAATCCTTTATTTATGTTTCAACCCCATTGCGTCCATTGGGGTAGAGGAAGAACGATATCCTCAAAAAGGCCATATCTTGTAAGAAGGCTCTTTCAGTTTTCCGATTTAGTGTGGAAGATATCGCTCGAGGATCAAGGATTCAAAATGATTTTGGAGAAGGGATTGAAGGGACACCAAATCCCATGCCTGTCGGCAGGCTGGCAACCACAGATACCCAGATAATGGCCAATATCCAATGAACGATTTCCCAAACAGAAATCTATTTAGAGGTTTTGGCCATTTGGACATTGAAGGCTGGAAGTTATTTGGATTTTGGGATCTGAGGTTTGAGATTTAATCGTTTGGAGACCGATTTATGGGTCGCACCGTCCTTCCCTTTAGTCAGGTCATAGAACAGGAACTCCAGGAGTGGCGGAAGTTTCGAAGAGGGTTGAGGAAGGAAGACCAGCAGTTCCTTGACCGCCTCTTTGAAAAAGCGAGACTTCACGTGCAGGCAGGTGTCTATGCCTCAAGGCCCTGGCCTTTTGAAACGATCCTGATCTCCATCCTTTTAGAACACGAGAGGATGTTGGCAGAGTTAAGAAAGAAGTTGAAAGAGTTGGAAGAGAAAGAAAGACAAGGTAAAAGTGATTAGTCAAGGGGCAAGGTGAAGAAGAGACTTCTACATCATTATGAAAATCAATGGATGGCTTTTCGATATATATCCTCTTAACTCATCAATGATTCTCTGGATTAAAGGTGAAGATGGGTTTCCTTACAGAATCGAGGATTCTTTCCAACCCCGATTCTATGCCCGAGGAAGGGAGGAAGCCCTTTTTTCCCTGTTTCACTTCCTCAAGAAGAGAAGGTTGGCCATAGGGTATCAGTGGACTGAAAAATGGGAGTTTTGGAGTGGAGAGAAAGTGGAGGTAATGGAGATCGAGATGGGGGGTTCGGACTGTTATACTCAGCTCCCCAAAATTCTTCCTTTATGGGAAGAAAAAATCACCTTCTACAATTGTGACATTCCACTGCCCCAAGCCTACCTTTATGAAAAGAGGCTCTTTCCCACAGGTAGATGTATCGGCGAAGTGGAGGAAGGTCGTGTGGTCGAGATTCATCCTGATCCCTCTGAATCTGTGTGGTGGGGTGATGGAGATCTTCCAGGCCTAAGGGAGATGGAGATTTATCCACTCAATCAGAATGGCTCAGGAGTAGTTTTAGAATGTGAAGGGTATAAACTGGAGATGGAAAACATTGATCTCGAAGAGATCGGAAACTTTCTTAAACATTTCGATCCCGATGTAATCCTGAGCGATAATGGGGATGTTCACCTTCTTCCCCTTCTTTTTTCGATGGAGAAGAGGCAGAATATTTCCATTCCATGGGATCGAGAGCCTCATCTTCCGAAGCGACAACTCAGGTCAAAAGGTTTTTCTTACTTCTCTTATGGAAAGATCTACTATAAGGCACCTGGCCATCTCTTTTTTGGGAGGTGGCATATCGATCGAAGAAACTCTTTTCTCTATAAGGAGTCAGGGATAGAAGGAGTAATTGAGCTGGCACGACTGGCTAAGATTCCAGTTCAGAGGATGGCCCGAACCTCATCAGGCACAGCCATCACCTCTATGCAACTTGACCGAGCCTTTCAAGATCACATTCTCATTCCCTGGAGAAAAGGGGAGCCTGAACGATTCAAGACGGCGTGGGATCTTCTCATCGCGGACAAAGGAGGGCTCGTATTTCAGCCTAAACCGGGAATCTTCGAAGATGTAGCAGAGATCGATTTTGCCTCCATGTATCCCACGATTATGGCTGTTCACAATATCTCTCCTGAGACCGTTCTCTGTCAATGCTGTCAGAATCAAAGGGTTCCTGAAGCAGGATATACAATCTGTGAGAAGAGGGAAGGAATCGTTCCTAAAACCATAAGACCCATCCTGACAAGGAGGGCATGGTTGAAAAGGATGGCTTCTAATTGTGAATTTCAGAATACAGATTGCGGAATGAATGAAAGAAGCCCAATGGAAATTAGGCAGTTACGAAACACTGGCACGGAGGGTTACAACCGAAGGCAGACAGCACTCAAGTGGATGCTTGTAACTTGCTTTGGATATTTAGGCTATCGAAATGCCCGCTTTGGGAGGATTGAGGCCCATGAGGCAGTCACTGCCTTTGGGAGAGAAAAACTCCTCCAGGCAAAGGAAATATGCGAAGAGGAGGGGTTTGAACTTCTTCATGCCATCACCGACTCCCTCTGGATTCGCAAGAAGGGGCTGAATGAAGAGGAGGTTCTTCATCTCTGTGGAAAGATCAGCGAGGCCACAGGTATCACAATGAACCTCGAGGGGATATATACATGGATTGTTTTTCTTCCCTCCAAGGGAAATCCAGAAAGTCCTGTGGCCAATCGTTACTTTGGTCTTTTCAAAAACGGAAAGATAAAGGCAAGGGGACTGGCATTTCGAAGGGGAGATGTGCCTCCTCTGATCCAGAGGGCTCAGGTTCGGATGCTCGAGGTTCTGGAAAAAGCAAAAAATAGAGAGGAGTACCGTTCCAAGATCCCGGAGATTTTAGATATCCTTCTTGAATATGGTCTCATCTTGAAGGAGGGGAGGGGAGGTCAAGAAGAGTTGGCCATTGGGAAGAGGATTTCTCAAAAGCCGAATGATTATAAGGTAGATAGTCTAACTGCTCTTGCTGCCCAACAGTTAGAGGGTTTTGGAATTCCAATCTTTCCAGGAGAAAAGGTCCGATACGTGATCAAAGACGCAGAGTCGAGGGATAAAGGGGAACGAGTAAGACCTTTCCCATTGGTGGGATCGGAGGATACTTATGACGTCAAGAAGTATCTGGAGATGTTATTAAAAGCGACAGAAGAAATTCTGATCCCGCTGGGCTATGGCGCAAAGGATCTTGAAAAGATATTCAATGCTTCCTCGGGGCTTGGTGATTTGGTACTCAAGGGGTTTTGTAGTCGGGAGCACTCTAAGGTTTCCGCTATAAGATTTTCTCCGACATCCCTACCCGATTCCCCTGATGAGTGAGGTATTACGAAATCTCGAAAAATCTACTTGACGGAATTTATCTCTGGAGTTATGAAATAAATTCAATCGGGAGGTCCCTTTGATTTACGAGATTACTCAGTGGGTTATGAATCTGATGAGGGCTCATGGTCAGCTTGCAGTATTTATTGGGGTGATGGTTGAACAGGTTGTTGTTCCTATTCCATCTCCACTGATCATCATGGGAGCAGGCGCTCTTCTTATCCTCCCTGAACTTTCCATCCCTCAAGCCTTCCTTCAAATTCTTTGGATTATTGTCCTGCCAGGTTCTATTGCATCCACCTTGGGTTCGTACATAGGATATACGATCAGTTATTATGGAGGGAAGGCACTGGTGATCCGATTTAGGCGTCTTTTAGATGTAGATTGGGAGCAGATGGAAAGATTGGAAAAGAGGTTTCAGGGGAAGAAAGAAATCTGGGGCATCTTTCTCTCACGGGCCATTCCAGTTTTTCCCATCTCCCTTGTCTCTATATTTGCCGGACTTATCAGAATTCCAATTCGGCCTTTTACCCTTTATACTTTTTTGGGTTCAATTGTAAGGTGTTTTTTTCTTGGTTTTTTTGGATGGTGGGTTGGGGCCACTTATGAGAAGGTAGCAATGCATTTAGATTCTTTGGAGGCCCTTTTTTCCGTTTTAATTCTGATCGGAATGGTGGTTACTTTTGTATATCTTTATTACAAATTTAGAAGATCGACTTGAATTAGAAAAAACAATTATGAAACTAAAGAGAAAAACTGAAAGGAGATGGACCGATGAGGGTATTGATTGATGAGGATGCCTGTATCGGGTGCGGGGTTTGTGTTGAGTCTTGTCCAGAAGTCTTCGAAATGGGCGATGATAAGGCCTCTGTTAAAGTGGATGAAGTTCCAGAAGAGTTAGTGGAATCTTGCCGTGATGCTGCAGAGAGTTGTCCTGTAGAAGCCATCCAGATCGAAGAGTAATTAAACAAAAAGGGGCACCTCAATAGTGCCCCTCCTTAGAAAGTTCAAGACGAGTCGAGTTTGATCAAAAAGACTATTCAAAATAGTCTTTGATCTCTTTATACCGGTTAGGGTCCCTTAAACGTTCAAGGGCCTTTGCCTCGATTTGACGAATTCTCTCACGACTAAGACCAAACTGCCTACCAATCTCTTCGAGCGTGCATTCCCCATCTTCTCCAATGCCAAATCGGAGTCGGAGAATCTTCTCCTCTCTTGGGGAAAGAGTGGAGAGGAGTTTTTCAGTCTGACGGATGAGGTCTTTTTCAAGTAATGAGTCGCTGGGGGATAGACTCTTCTCATCAGGGATCAAATCTTCGAGGGTACTGTCCTCTTCCCCGATAGGCATATCTAACGAAATAGGCTCTTCGATCAGATTGAAAATCTTATCCACGTCGTTGATCGGGATCCCGCTGTCTTTAGAAAGTTCTTGAGGAGTAGGTTCACGCCCCAGTTTTTTTACCAAATCCTTGAAGGATTTCATCATTTTGCCTTTGATTTCAAATAAATAATTTGGGATACGAATCGTTCTCGATTTCTCTGCAAAGGCCCTCAAGATGGCTGCCCTAATCCACCAAGAGGCATATGTACTGAATTTATATCCTTTGGTATAATCAAATTTAACCATTGCCTGGATTAAGCCGAGGTTCCCCTCTTGAATCAAATCTAAGAAAGAGAGGCCTCGATTTGCATATCTTTTTGCAATACTGACAACCAGCCTCAAGTTTGCTTGAATCAATTCATTCTTGGCCTGTTGAGTCTCAAGTAGGACTTGTTGATATCGATTTAACATTTTTTTATAGAGAAAAGTTTTCTCCTTTATCTGAGAGGAAGTCAGTTTAGATTTTTTCCCATTCTTACCTTTAGACTTACTCAGAGATTTGGTCCCATTTTGCCCAAGCTTCCCATTTTTTGGAGCTTTTTCAGGAAAGAGTTGGGCCTTTAAACGGTTCGTCTTAGTCTCAAGGATTTTTACCTGACGCTCTCCTTCTTTTATCTTTTTCGCTAACTCCACTTCTTTCTCTGGAGTAAGGAGGGAGATCTTTTCAAGACCCTTTAGATATTCCCAAGTGATATCTTGAGGTTGGAAGTAAATCTCTTCTTGAGAAATGGGCTCAATCGAGAGATCCCCCCGCTCCTGGGGTTCTATTTCTTTCTCCTCCATCTGAAGATCAAGCTCCTCAAGTGGGTCATCCAGTTCTAAATCATTCTCAAAATAAGGATTGGGTTGGACTGTACTTACAGCGGAAGATGCTTCTTCCAAAATAGAAAAAGAAGAAAGTTTCTCTAAGGTTAAATCCTCTCTTTTTTTCCCGTTTGCTCTATTCTGTTTCACTTAAACCTATACTCCTTTCTTTATAGAACAAAAAACCCCTTCCATTCTTAGTCTATGGAAAGGGCAAATTTATTTTAATTTATAATTTTAAATCAAAACCCTTGCCAATCGAATGGTTTTCTTAACTTCCAGACTCTAAGGGATTTAAATTTTCATCTAAATCTAATATATTCAAATTTAATTCCTTTGTCAAGTTTTTTTATTCAAATTATTTCCTTTAATTTAAATAAGTTACAAATTTCTTAGGAATATACCTAAATTCAGATAGGATTTATTCCATATTTTTACCCAGACAAATTTCCCTCTTAAATCATGGATCAACATATGATTCTTAATGAGTTTGTGAGTTTTTTCCCAAAGTTTTAAATAATATTTATGTACCAAAAAGCACATTCATTCCTTAATAATTTATTTTAAATGGTTAGTAATTGACTTTGTAAAGTCCTTCTTTTATATAAAACCTAACCTTTTTGATGAGAAATTATATAAATGGGATATGTAGATCTCCACATTCATACAACTGCCTCTGATGGAGTGAAGAGACCTTCAGAGATCGTTAGATATGCAAAAACGAGAGGACTTCAAGCCATTGCTATCACTGATCACGATACGATTGAAGGTCTTGAAGAAGGGTTGAAAGAGGGAGAAAGATTAAACTTTGAAGTCATTCCTGGGGTGGAGATTAGCGCCGAATACCCAACAGGCTCGATGCATATCTTGGGTTATTTCTTTGATATTCATCATCCACTCTTGAACGAGAGATTGAAATACCTTCAGAAGGTTAGGGCGGAGAGAAATCCAAAGATTGCAGAGAAATTAAACCAGTTGGGGCTGAAGTTGACATTTGAAGAAGTGTTGAAGGCCTCTGGGGGAGGACAGGTCGGTAGGCCACATTTTGCTAAAGTCCTAATAGAGAAGGGGTATGTGAGAAATTTTCAAGAGGCATTTGACCGTTTTTTAAAAAAGGGGGCACCCGCTTATGTTGATAAATTGAGATATACTCCTCGCGAGGCCCTCCATTTTATCGAGGAGGCAAAAGGGGTGAGTGTGCTTGCTCATCCTAATACCCTGGGGCTCCAGGGATATGCACAATTGGAGGAACTGATTTTGAAACTTATAGATATGGGTTTGAAAGGAATAGAGGTTTACTATCCTGAACATTCCTCTTTAGAAGTTGAACAATATAAGATGCTTGCGGAAAGGCATGGCCTCCTTGTCACCGGAGGTACAGATTACCATGGGATTGAGGGGAATGAATTAGAAATCGGAGTTGGAAGAGGGGATATGAGACTTCCTTATTCAATGGTTGAAGGACTTAGGACGATCAGAAATCAATCTTTTTAATCAGGGGGGTAATGGTGATCATCTTTTTTCTGTTTGTAACTGCAATTTTATGGGGAACAACTCCCATTCTTGAAAAGATCGGTTTAACCAAAGTATATCCCTTGATTGGGAATACGATTAGAAGTTGTATAGTTACTGCTGGCCTTTTATTGCTTACTTTGTTTTTAGGCAAAGGGAAGGCATTGCTCCAGGTAGATGGGAAAAGCATTTTTCTTTTTGGGGCAAGTGGAATAATGGCAGGTTTGCTTGGAATGTGGACCTACTATACTGCCCTGAAGACAGGGGCGACTTCTAAAATCGTTCCCATCGCAGCCTGTTATCCATTGGTGACAGCCCTACTAAGTGTATTGATCCTTAAAGAGGGAGTGACCCTTTCGCGAGTCATCGGGACTGTTTTGATTGTCTCAGGGATCTGGCTGGTAAAATAATCCTGCCTTTTTTCACTTTTTCATTATTATGACACAGTCTTTTAGAGAGAATTGAGGAGGAGACCATTATGATAAAGCGTAACAAAACGAATCGGTTAAAAGCAGCACTGAAGAGAAAGAATGTGAAGAGGTCTTTGAGGAAGTCAAAAGGTGAGAGAAAATATCCATCATGATAAGGATAAATCATAATCTGATTGGCCACCTTAATTTGGTGTAAACCAATTATGAGTCCATTGACACTTCCCAGGCTTATCTTTTCAGACCCTGAAGGGAATATTTTTGATCATCCCTTTTTGATGCTATCTGGCCGCTCTGGATACCGTGTCTCACTCCCCCTCGTATCTGAATTGGTACCCCTACCTAAAGGGAGTCAACTTTTCTCATTGCCTGGTAGGATTCCAATCGGTTGGGATGATATGAAGAAGACTTTTATTCCCTTAGAAAAGGTTAAGATCGATAAAAAGGAAAGGGAGTGCACCGCTGTCTCTGCCTTCCTTACACCAGGATATGTCAGGACATTTCTTCCCGCTACAAGGCGAAGGCCAAAGGCTTCCACCCTTCCATTATGGGCATATAGTAGTGTGGGTTGGGAAGGTGGGAAGTTTTGGGTTCCAGCCATTCGGATTGATCCAAATCCCCATTGGGATCCAAAGTATTTTGGAAATAATAGCCTTCTGAAAAGAAAAGTCCGCTCATTTCTACATAAAAAACCTAATAACCGCCTGATTCGGCAACTTTCAAAATGCGCCTTAGAGTATAATTGTTTTGCAGCCAAAAATCTTTTTTTTCAAAGGTGGGAAATTCCCTTACCCACATCTCCTTCATGCAATGCAGAGTGCCTTGGTTGCATATCGCTCCAACCCTCTGAATGCTGTCCTGCCTCAATGGAGAGAATTAAATTTGTGCCCACCGTGGACGAAATCATAGAGATCGCTTTACCCCATTTAGAAGGGGGAGAGGACGCCATTGTCAGTTTTGGCCAGGGATGTGAAGGGGAGCCCCTCATTCAATGGAAACTTCTCGAAGGATCGATCCGTAAACTGAGGGAAAAGACAGGTCGAGGGACAATCAACCTCAACACAAATGGTAGTTTTCCCGATAGGGTGGCAAAACTTTGTGATGCAGGGCTTGATAGCATTCGAGTTACTTTAAATAGCCCCACTGAAAAATACTACAACCTTTATCACAGACCTAAGGTATACTTTTAAGGAGGTAGTCGATTCACTCCTGAGGGCCAAAGGAAAAGGAATTTACACATCCATCAACCTACTTGTCCTACCGTGTTTTACAGACCGTGAGAGTGAGATAGAAGGATTGATAAGATTGGTGAAGACGACCAATATCGACCTCATTCAGATGAGAAACCTCAATATCGATCCTGACCTCTATCTTAAGTACATGGGAAGAGGGGAAGGGATAGGGATCCCTAAGATGATTGATATTTTAAGAAGGGAATTTCCTTCTCTTCGGTTTGGTTATTTCAACCGAACCAAGGAAAAATTTTATGTATAACTTTAATTTAAGGTGTTCAGACTTCAAGTCCATTTTCTTAGGTTTTTTCAGCAATCAGGCTGGCCACTGCCTTTCGCCTCCCACCTTCCTTAAAAATTCCTTCTCGATAGAAGAGAATTCTGAAGTCTTTAAAGAGTCGAAGTAGTTCATTCTGTTTTAAAAAATATCGTGCCTCTTTAGGGCCACCGGTGCCAAGTTTTCTCTGTTCAAGGATGTAGGTTTCAAAGATCACCCTACCTCCTTTTTTAAGCCCCCTCTTTATCTTCGGGATGAGACTTCTTCTGAGAAAATAGAAATTGGCAATGAGATCGTAGGCCTCTTTTTTTATTGGAAAGTTTTTCATATCGGCAAGCCTGGTATTGATTTTTACTCCCATTTCTCTGGCCAATTTTTGGGCTTTCTTTAAACCAACACGTGAGATATCCACCGCCTCCACTTCAAATCCATGTTGGGCGAGAAAGACAGCGTTTCTTCCTTCGCCCGATGCGATATCAAGCGCTTTTCCTTTTGGAAGATGATGGATATATTTTTTTAAAA
>JBBIRM010000098.1:0-10236 GCA_037441765.1 Deltaproteobacteria bacterium
CATTGAACCTTAAATTATATCCAACCAACTCATGTTCATATTTCTCTTTCCGACCGTGGTCTCTCAGCATCCGGCAGGTTGTTGCTATTTTCTCATCCGATGTGACAAGGATCCCACCATCTCCAAAAACCGTCATGTTTTTGGAAGGATAAAAAGAGAAACAGCCACCTATACCAAGGGCTCCTACCCTTGTCCCTTTAAATTTTGCACCATGTGCCTGACAGCAATCTTCGAGGATAAAAATTTCATGACGTTTTGCCAGATCAAGTAAAGCCTCCATATTCGCAGGGTGGCCATACAGATGAACAGGAAGAATACCTTTGATACCCTTTATGCCAGGGATTGAATCTTTTTTCTTTAAAATCATTCCAACATGATTGGGATCCATAGTAAAAGTCTCATCAATATCGATGAAGATAGGTTTTGCTCCGAGATGTAGAATGGGCTCTATCGTTGGAAATGCAGTATGGGAGGGCACAAGAACACCATCGCCAAGTCCAACCCCAAGTGCCTTTAGAAAAAGAAAGATGGCCGATGTCCCGGAAGAGGTAAGGATTGCATACTTCACTCCAACAAACTTGGCAAACTCCTCCTCAAAAAGTTTTGACTCTCTCCCTAAAATATACTGGCGGGAATCTATTACTTCCAGAACCTTTTCTTTAATCTCCTGATCCACATAGGGCATAGAAAGTGGAACCTTCATCTTTAATCCTTTCCTCTTCGATCAAAACTTCTTCCAATCAATCTCTATCCTCTCCCCTCTTCGAGAAGATTCATAACAGGCCTCTACAACCTTCAGGGCCTCATAACCTACCTTACCATCAGCCAATGGCTTAGATCGATCTTTAATACAGTTGAGAAAAGCCTTTAACTCTATCAATAGTGGTTCTTCAGTACCAAGGGAAATCTCAGAGACCTTCCCTTCTAAGGCCACTAATCTACCATCTTTCATTTCATACCGATTATCAAAGAAGGAGAGTGAGTTTTTTCTAAAATCACAATATAAGCTTCCCCGATCACCAATAATAGAAATATCTCTTCGATGCTCAGGAGGCATATAGCCTGCCTCAACAAATACAAGCTTCTTACCATATTCCAGAATCGAGATAGAGGTATCATCGAGAGGTAGGTTGAGATGATGTCTGATAATGGACCTTACTGCTCGAGGGGTTTCATCAAAGAGGAAATTGAAGAGATCGAAAAAATGGATTGAGTCCGTTTGTGTAACTCCTACATCAGTCCTCGGCCTTTTGAATCCCATGAAGTGACCATAGGCATATTGGATTGAACCAAGAAGCCCCCCTTCAATTAAGCCCTTCATTTTTATAGAAGCAGGATGGTACCGATAGATATGACCAACCTGAAGAACCAACTCCCTCTCATCGGCCATTGAAATCATCTCTTTTGCCTCTTGTGAGGTTAAAGCCATCGGTTTCTCCACAAATATATCCTTGCCCTTCTTAAAACAGTCCTTGCTAATGTGAAGATGGCTATTGGCTGGCGTGACAATATCCACCCCGTCCACATGATCAAGAAAATCCCTATAATCGGTTGAGACGCGGTCTGCCGGAATGAAGAATTCCTCACAGGTTTTTAGCTGGCTCCGATCCGAATCCACCACATAGAGTTCATCCACTAATTGTGTGAGCGCTTTGAGATGTTTTTTCCCCCATCTTCCCACTCCAATCAATAAAAGTCTCTTACTCATTCATGACCACCCTTAAAGTTTTTTTATTTCTTTTTTTAGAGATTCGATAGAAAAGAAAAAGGAACAGATCCCCGAAGCCAAGAAAATGATCATCACAACATAGAGAACCCAAATCCTATTCTGAACAGTAGGAAAGAGTTGTGTGAATACCCAGTTTTCGAAAGATTTCTCGAAACCGAAGCCTCCTCCTAAGACTAACAAATTTTCGCTAATTATATGCTCATCGACAGTAACTTTCAATATATGGTGAAATTTCCCCCATTCGGATTGTCTTTTCTTTAAGCGACCTCCACCTCCAGCGACGACCAAGTTCACTCCCTTTCTCTCACCTCTCCAATAACCATGATAATGCCCAAAAAAACAAGTCGTTACCTTATAAGTTTCTAAAATAGAAAAAAATTCTTCTTCGTTTGGAAGTGATCCCGTGAGAAACTCTTCTACCCCTTTGGGCGGATAGTGGATAAAGACGAAAATATACTTGCTACTTTTCCCCTTTTTAGACAGGACTTTACGAAGGTAATTTAGATAACGGCTCGGATTCATCGGATCGACCTCCGTGAGTATGAAAAGGCAATGATTGAAAATGAAATCGAAGTTTCTTGCCCCATAAAGGGAATCGAAAACTTCTTTTGTTACTCTTCGTTCTTTCTCCTTTACGATTTTGGAAGTATAATCGATATCATGATTTCCAGGCACAAGGAAGACAGGAAAAGGGGGCCTTATTTCGTAGATCATTTCCATCAGGAAGAAGCGGTGACCCCAGATATCTGGCTTTTTAACTAAATCTCCTAAATGGATCACAAAAGAAAATCTTCCATTCCTTAATGCCTTTTTAATTAAGATCTCTCCTCTCTCGCCACCCTCGGTATCTCCGATAACTAAAAAAGAGAATGGAAATCCATTCTCCTTCAATGCCTTGACATGAGCAGTCTTGTTTCCGATCAAATGGTCAGAAGGAATGGCCTGAAAATTCCAATACAATCTGATCACCCATCCTGAAAGAAAGGCAAAGAATAAAAGAATGAAAGTAGAGAGTAACAAAATTAAAACTTTTCTTTTCGCTTTTAAAATCATATTCTTATTTATCCTCCCCCTCACTATTTTTATTCTTTCAGAAAAATTATGCGAACTTCACCGGTTTGAAATTAGGACATAATTCCAGTGTCCCACCTTTGCCTGGTCAATAGGATCCATCTCAATTCCTGTATCTCTTTTTAGCCTATCAAACATTTCAGCAAGAATTACGATGAATACTCGATTGGATGAGCAAAAAACCTCTCTGAACCGATCCGTAGTTGCTATCTCTTCGATGTAAGGCTGCTTTGTATAATAGATCAAGCCATTTGACTTAAACCAAAAAGTCTTAATTTCATCTCCAGTCTCCATTCTTTTGAGAATCCTTTCAGAAAATGTCTTTATCGACCTTTGAGGATTAAGTCTTTGTGGAAGGGAAAAAGAGAGATGAAGATGAAAAATAGTAAAAACCACAACAAGGCTTATGAACGATTCCCATCTCTTCTCTCCTATAAACAAAATTAAGGAAAGGATGGTCCCTGATAACAGAAAGAAAAAAATTGAAATTCCATAGGACCGATATTCTATAAAAGATGGATAAAACTTTTCTGGAATTCCTAATAAAAGAATAAGGAAGCCAATAAAAAATAGGAAGGCAAGCAAGGTAAGCCCAAGAATAATTCCTTTCCTTCTTTCTAAAAATCGTAATGTGTAATCCCAAAACATTCCAACCATCATAGCGGAAGCTGGATAAAGTGGAAGAATATAGTTATCCTTCTTCCCCCTGGAGAGGGTAAAAAAAAGGAAAATTAAAATGAACCAGAGGAAAAGAAATAAAAATTCCTTTCTCTTCTCAATTTTTTTCTTTAATCCAAAAATGAAAGAGGTAGGTAAAAAAACAATCCAAGGGAAGAATTCTAAGGGGAAACGAATAAAATAAAAGTAGAGCGGTTTTGGGTGAAAATGTTTCCCTCCCTCGACATAGGTTCCTATCGCTTGTTTAAAAAGAATCCAGTGAATGTATTCTTTCCCTCCAAAGCAGGAGGCTGGAACCCACCATATCAAAACCAAAATAACAGAAAGAAGAATCGCCCAGAGAAGTTCACGGCACCAAAATTTCTTCAATTTTTTTTGAAAAAACGTGAAAATAAGAAAAATCGGGATGGGTAGATAGGCCACTGGTCCTTTCGTTAAGACCCCAAACCCCATAAAAAGACCTGCTAAAAGGTAATTCCTCTTTCGTCTTTCATCCTCCTCAAGACCACAAAAAAAATAGTAAAGAGCCAAGGCGAAGAGGAGCGTCAGGAGAGAATCAAACATCACCCAGCGGGAAATCGCTGGGAAAAAAATACAAGTGGCAAGAATGAGGCCTGATAAAAAACCGACTGTCTTATTGAAAAGTCTTTTTCCGAAAAAGAATGTCAAGATAACGGTGCCAAGCCCAGATAAGGCCGAGGGAAGGCGGTTTACAAACTCCGAATCCTCCCCTAAAAAGAAAATGAATAGATTGACCAACCAGAAATAGAGAGGAGGTTTTTCTGCATAGATTTCCCCATTGAGGTGAGGTAAGATCCAATTCCCACCCTCTCTCATCTCCCGGGCTACTACTGCATAACGTGTTTCATCGGGTTCCCAGAGGTCTCTGGCTCCGAGTTGAAACAGAAAAAGAAGAATTCCTAAGGAGAATAAAATAGGAAAATAATATTTTTTTAATTCAAGTCCCATGATTTCCCTCTTTATCAGCAGTCAGGGTTTCCTTTTGCAATTGGGCAAGTAGTTTTGAATGGTGATAAAGGTATTGTAGTCCGATATAAACAAAAAGAAGAAATCCTATGACAAGAGCGATATAGAGGGGTATCTTTTCTATATTTATATTGAATGTGCCACTGGCGATCAGTGTAAATGGGATGGCCTCGGGCAGAATACCAAGGGCCGAACCTATCAGAAAGTGATGATGCCGAATGGGCAATAGTCCCATTAGAAAATTGATTATCAGCCCACTCATGGGAATTTGACGAACAGCAAATACAAGCATTGCGGTGGAATGTCCGTAAAAGTATCCTTTTAGACGTTCAACAGTTGGCCAGCGTCGGAGGACAAAATCCCTTCCACCCCATCGTACAAACAGAAATAGTGCATAATAACCTGCCAAGGTTGGCAATTGGGTCCATAGTAAACCTTGCCAGAATCCAAATGCAAAACCACCGATGGGGCAGAATAAGAGTCGTGGCATGCCCGAGGCCACAAGCATAAAGACGATCCCCATCCACACCGCAGGCCCTTTCCATCCCAATGAGAACAACCACAATTTGATGCGTTGGATGTCTCCAAGATATTTCCGAACAGGTATAACGGAGAGCAGAAGAAATAGCCCTGCCACTACTCCCAGCATGAGGACCGGCTTTAAAAGGAAATTGGTAATTTGTGATTTCTCAGTTTGTATCATACTTTTAATCTATTCTTTCCATCTTTCTGTAAATAAATCGTTTCAAAATATCTTTTAGGGTTTTAACCGAGCCATTTATCAATTAGCTCCTTGACAATGTAAGGCAATAATAAAAATAAGGATGGAAACTCAACGAAGATAGACTGACAGAAATAATCATTCATCAATCCTAAATTTTTAAAATTTAAGTCCCAGGGAAACCATCGTGGGACTTTCTCCATATATCTAAGATATGCTTCACCGAACTTTTCAAAGAGATGTCCTTCTTCATATCGAACTGCAATGGAATAGATGCCAAAACAATAAGAAAACGCAATCGGAACAAGCCAAAGGAGTTCTGAAATAATAATCAATCCCAGACAAATGAGGATGTTCCCTAAGTAGATAGGATTTCTTACAAAGGAGTATGGGCCGGTAGTCGTCAGATATTTCTTAACCTTTAAACGGTAGTGCAAATGTTGTTGGGCCCAGACCCGAAGGAAAATTCCAAAAAAGAAGACTGTTAATCCTAATGGCCAGATTACATCATCCATTTCTGTTTCAAAGGAAAAGCAGAAAAGTGAAAAAATAATTGGTATGGGAATGAGGAAGCCCCTCAGACGGAAAGCACACTGGGTAATGGACATCTTAACTTGAAACAATAACCACTAAAGATTAAAAGGAGATTAAATCAAAATGAAGATTTCTTAACTTCGGGCTTAGGTAAGATCGTAAATCATTCTTCTGGCTATCCGATAAGGGGAATCAAGACACTGAAGGTTTGTTAGGGAATGATTCAACTTTATCTTTTGACTTTGAAGATTCAGGCTCTGTGGAAGAACTAATCTCTTCAATCAAGTTTGGAAGTTTGTCCCTTGAGTCATTAAACTCCTTTTCCTCTTCCTCAAAACTATTCCTTACCTCCTCGGTCGCCTTTTTGAATTCCCTCAGCGCTTTTCCAAAGGATTTAGCAAGTTCTGGAATTTTATTGGGCCCAAATAAAATTAGGGCAATCACTAAAATAACGAGTAATTCTTGAAATCCAATATCAAACATAAATTAGGCTCAACTTTTAAATTTTTCCTTATGATCTTTTTCACTCTTTCCTACAGAGGTAGTAATTTCTTCTTTTTCTCGGGTCGACTTTTTGAAGTTTCGGATGGCCTTTCCAAGGTTTTCTCCAATCTGTGGAAGTTTGCCCGCACCGAAGATTATCAATACGATGACAAAGATAACCATCAACTCTGGCATTCCAACGCTTCCCATTTTATTCTCCTTAATATCTCTTGTGAAGTCCCCTTTGGGAAATGAATCTTCATTACCTCATTACCAACTTCTCTGAAATTACCGCAGGAGACCCACATAGATCCCCGCGAGGATCGCGGTAGTAATTACACCAGCCACATTCGGCCCCATGGCGAAAGGAAGAATGATTGCCTGTTTATTGACAGCAAAGGCGCTTTTTTGGGCAACCTTAGCCGTCGTAGGCACACAGGATACGCCGGCTATGCCGATTAAGGGATTAATCTTTCCCCTGGAGACTTTATAGGCAATCAGCCCAGCAATAATGCCACCCATCCCAGACAATAACAATGCAATCATCCCTAAAACCAGGATTTTAATAATTCGGGGATCAATGACCACATAAAAGCTCAATAATGCACCGAGGACAAAACCAAGAAAGAAGCTTGAACCGGTAAGCACCACTTCATCAAGAAATTTCCGGTAGCGGGAAAGATTGGCCTCTCTAACCATGACCCCAATAAAGAAGGAGGCAAAGAGTGGTGAGGCCACAGGAAAAAGCAGTGATAGTACCGCAGCTGATATCACTGAGAAAGTAAGTTTCTTCTTGGGCGAAACTTTTTGAATCGAATGTAAATCAATTTTGATCCCATGTAGCCTTTTAGGTATCAGCAGTTTAATCATATATGGGTAAATTGCATAGGTGACACTTAAATAGACATAGGCCACTACTGAAATTGGGACAAAAAGATGTTTTGCTAATTCCAAAGAGGTGAAGAGGACCATTGGGCCATCATCCCCTCCAACAATGGCAATAGAAGCGGCTTCTTTGTAAGAAAAGCCAAAGGCCACTGCGAGCGGAAATGTAAGAATCGAACCCAATTCAGAGGCCATAGCGATCAGCATGCTGGTCATAGGCCTTGCGATGAGGTAATCCAAAGGAGTGATCACTCCGATACCCATGAATATCAGACAGGCGATTAAGCCATTCGAAAACATGAGGTTATAGATAGGTTGCAAGAAGAAGATCTGCATGCTGTTCACAACTTCCTCGGGATTGGTCAACATCGGGTCTAAAAAAAGGTTTGCCAATTTACCTTCAATGGTTAAGGTAGCGCCATTAACCAAGATCATGGCTAAGCCCATTGGCATAAGGACCATAGGGTCAAGAAGATTTTTACCGCTGAGATATACAAGAAGGAAACCCATGGCCATAAGGCCTAAACGAATCACAATGGTCTGGATATCCATCTGTCCAAAAGTAGAGATTCCTTCAAAAATTTTGGTGATCTGATCCATCAACATATTTAAACTCCTTGACCCTTATGATCTTTATGAAGAATAAACTCTTTTATGATGTCCGTTTGCAACCCAATGAGCGATATCCTTCGGTTTGTCTGAGTCGAATAACTTTTGCCCCTTGCCCACAGGTTTCATATTGATCACATCGGTTTGGTAAATGATATATTTTTTCTGTTTCTTGCCTGGATAGTTTGGGTTTAGTTCAATAACTGCAGCCCCCATACCAAGAGGACCACCGTGTCCTCCTCCACGAGCCATATAAAAGAACACCATATCCCCAGGATTCTTTAATGCTTCGATTTTCTCCCTTATCTCTGGCTCAGTGTAAATAGGGACATTGTAATTAATATTCCTCTTTTCCTCTAATCTAACATGCTTGGAATCCTCGTCGAATATCCCCTCATAGATGATTAAATCCGAATGCTGGTCAAGAGTGGTATAGTCTTTCACCTGAACTTTTTGGGCCATTGCATCAGCTTCGTCGAATATCCGAATATTATTAACTTTTTCGCCACTCGAAGACTTATAGATTAAGGCTTTAAGAAGTTTAACCAGTTCAGGGTCCATTTTTTTCTCGGTTACTAAATAATTTTGAACAATCCCGGGTATTTCTCTTGGGCCTGAGAGCCTCTCCTTCTTCTCCTCTCCAGTTTTCTTTTTATCCCATAACATTTTTTATCCCTCCCTCCATGAATAATTTTTCTCATTTCCATCTAAAAGAGTTTAATAACTGTTTAAAGTCTTAGATTCTAATTTGACGCTTCATCACCTCCTTTCTTCTCCTGGATAGGGACCCTTTCTTATCAAGGATACAAAAACCAAATGGTCATCCCTTCCCATTTCAATCTATTAGGAATGATTGTTTAGAGTGTAAAAATCGAGAGGGTTTTTAACAGTGAAGAAAAAAAGACTTGGAATGAGATTGTGAAATTTTAGAATGGATATAAAAAATTTCCTTTAGAAAAAAGGACTTTTCTCTTAGGGCCTCCCTGTGGAATGATGCCAATCCATATTCTTTTTCTGGAGTTCCTATGTTCATAGGAGAATGCTCTATATCAAATTTCTCAACAGTTGTTTGCCATTTTATATCCATTCCATACAGCGATAAAAAATGGAGTAAAACGGGTAAGAGGATAAGCCAGATAATTCCAGCGATAAAAAAATAAGGTTTTTTAGAATGGAGTCTCACCAACATATTAAATTTCCATTTAATCACAAAAAGATTAATTATAAATTAAAATAAGATTAAGATTTCTTAATCTGAGGAATTTGAGATTTTTTTCCCCTTATTGTGAGGTATACCGTAAAGGTAGAGCCTTGATCTGGAATACTCTCCACATCGATTCTACCATGATGGGCATGGACGATCCATTGGGCGATGCTTAGACCCAATCCTACTCCACCTGTCTCCCGGGATCTGGACTTATCGACCCTATAAAAACGTTTAAAGATATTCTCCTGTTCTTCTTTGGGAGATATTCCCCTGTTCTTCTTTGGGAGATATTCCCCTGTTCTTCTTTGGGAATTCCAATTCCTGTGTCACGAATTCTTACAATAGATGTCTCTTTATTCTTTTCAAGGGTAATATGAACTGATCCTTGTAGGGTGTATTTTATAGCATTATCGATCAGGTTTGGGAAGAGTTGCTGAATCCGAATCTTATCTCCTTCTACTACTACCTCTTCAAGGGGATCTATTTCTAAAATAAGACCCTTTCGCTCTGCCAACACTTGAAAAAGATAACCAAGTTCATTGAGCAAGAGATCTAATCGAATTGGAACCATATTCAATTCTGCCTGGGAGGCGTCTGTTTTAGAAAGAAGAATTAAATCATTGATCATTCGATTCATGTAGTCAAACCTTTCAATAAAATGAGTTAACCCTTCCTGATACTCCTCAGGTGCCCTCGCTTTAGATAAGAGGACCTCCGCCTCCCCCTTCAAGGCGCAAATGGGAGTCTTTAGTTCATGGGAGGCATCCGCTGTAAATTCAACCATCCGTTTAAAGGAGTCCTCCAACCTGGCAATCATCTCGTTGATGGTGTGGATGAGTTCATCCATTTCATCCTTTGTTCCCCTCACCTCCAATCTCTCACTTAAATTTTCTGAGGTAATGCTTCGGGCCTTGGCGGAGATGTAACTAATCGGGGATAGAGACCTTTTTGCCAAGATCCAACCTCCCATTGTTCCTAAGATCAAAATAATAGGAAATATGGCTAAAATATTATTCCTCAAATTGACAAGGCTTTTTATCACAAAATGAAGGTGAGTCCCTACCTGGAGAATATACGAAGCCTTCTCACTCCCATAAATTGGAATGGTAATTATTCGAAATGGTCTTTTCCTTCCTGGTATATGAATATTCTCTCGGGTCTCTATACCAATCCGAGCCTTTGAGAGGACACTATCCGACCTGTACTCAATCTCTTTAAAGCCATTCGAAGTGTAAAGGGGGAAGCCATTTATATCTAAAACCCTAAAATAGATTGGGTAATGAGTTCTTGCTATCTCTTTAATTTCAAAATTTTTAACCTCCTCTATTGTAA
>JBBIRM010000099.1:0-10220 GCA_037441765.1 Deltaproteobacteria bacterium
ATCCCCCATTTCCACGATTTCACCATTGTGGCCCCCTATTATTACGGAATTTCTGTCGGATGAAAGGCTTACTTGTTTTCATTATTAAAGTCGTGTTATTATTTAATTAAATATTAAAATTAGAAAGGACATCTTCAGTGGGAAAGAATGGATTTCAAAAGCAAGTGATGGAGATTTATCAATTTATCAACGATCATCTCTATTTTAACAGACCGGATCTTGAAATCAAAGGAGAGAGATTTAACTCTGCCATCCTCTTTAGCCTCTTAACTACATTGAAAAAGGGAAAAGAACTAATCATTGGGGAACCGGGACTGGGGAAGACCACCTCGGCAGAGTTTGTCTCCTCACTCATTTACCAGTTCCCCTTAGGGGCAATCTGGGGGAGCGAGGTTTCCGGACATCCTGAGCAGACGGAGGAGAAGATCATCGGAAGACCGGATTTGGGAAAGCTCAATCGGGGTGAGGAGGAAGTCGTGTGGACAAACTTTTCTCAGATCCCTGTCAAGATTGTCGATGAGATAAATCGTCTTCCTGAAACTAAACAGAGTATGATCCTCGATGGAGTTGATCGCGGGAATTGGGAATACCTTAACGAGATGATCATCAATGATGAGTATTGTCTTTTTGCCACCGCCAATTATCAGGATGGGGGAACTAACACCATCATCGCTCCATTGGTAGACCGGTTCGATGTATTGGTGGAGTCTCGATACCCCGGTGCCAATCTCTCATTTCTAATTGGGAAAAACAGAAAGAAGGATCATCTCCTGAGACATCCTAAATTGGAAAGGGAACTTCATCGCATTTTTAAGTTGAAGATTCCCTATGAAAAGAAAATCCCCAAGGTGGAAGAAATCTGTAATGCATTTGGGGATTATGTGGAAGAACAATTGGGGGTTAAAACGCTTCAGAGGAAAGATCGAGAACAGATTCGAGGGGAAATGGAAAACCTGGAGTTGGATTTGGATGCCAGCGCTTTTGTCCGGATGATCCTTGCTGAATTCTCATTCTGTGAACGTTATGGGCAGAAGAGGGTTGTTGAAAATTGTGAAGAGGGATGTCACTATACAGGTTACCTGTGTCATCAGATAAAAAACTGTGCCTCCAACCGACTCCCGACCTCTATCAAACAGTATGCTCAGGCCCTGGCCTGGCTATTTGAGGATTCTGAGATCGATATCGAACATGTGAAATCTGTTATTCCATATACTCTTGCCCACCGCATTCAATGGAAGGATGAAGTTCTCACTCAAAAGGAGAGGTCAAAGAGGGACGATCCATTTCCAATCTTTCTGGCGAAAGAAGCCGTGAAGATCGTCTCTCAAAGGTATAGGGAACAGAGCGAACACCTGAAGGATGCCTTGGCAATTGGCTCGAGAATCTTTCAAGGGGAGACCTTAGAGCCATTAGAGGGAGATCATCCTCTCTATGCAGAGATCAAAAAGGACGTCGAGGCCAGACGAACTTAAAGGGAGGAACACTCTTGATCCAATAAATCATGGAAAGATGAAGAACTCCCAGAGGGAGATTTCTATGAACGCTCCAAATAGAAACAGTATGTCCATTCCAAATCCCTTTGAAGAATTTAAAACCTTTTCCTTTAAAAAGAAGGAAATCCCTCTGGATCATATTGTCCAGTCATCTGAAGAGGTGATGGATCAGATCAGGTTGGGATATGAGAAACTTCTTGAAGAGGAGGCTAAGGAACTCGTCTGGATGGTTCAATATAATACCATCATCAAGGCCTATGAGGTGGCTGAAAAGTATGTAAAAGAGATTGATTATTCGGTTGAGGATATTGAGGACTTCTGCTTTGCCTTAGAGAACACCCAAAAGATTCCTTATCTCATCCCGGGGCCTGCAGGAGTATACCTTTCTGCTTTATGTAACTACGCCAAGGAGGAGGAGATTTTACTGAGGCTCTCGGAGTTAAAGACAGAGATAAATCTTATCGGTTTTCGACTGCCAAAGGGAAAGCGTTTGGTCATTGATGGGGACACAGGCGATTTTACTGGGATTGGTCTCGAGGGAGGTGAACTGGTTGTGGAGGGGAATGCCAAGAATTGGACCGGGGCAGGGATGAGGTCTGGAAAGATCTTAGTCAAAAAAAATATTGGTCTCCATACAGGGGAGTGGATGATGGGAGGGGAAATCTATGTAGGAGGAAGGGTCAGGGGTTTAGGAAATATTGTTGAGGGAAAAGTTTACGAAAGAGATAAGATGATCTATCCTGGGAAAGTGCGATATCCCAATCTTTATTACTAAGAAGATGGAAGAGAAAGAGAGATTCAAAGAGATTTTGGAGGAGGTCTGGCCTCGTTTAAAGAAGAAACATCTATTTCCCGAACTCCCCATGCCTAAAATAGGAAAGGTGAAGGAATCTTTGGATGCTGAAGCCGAGGAAGAAGAGGGAGTGGGGTTAGAGATGAAGGAGAAGCAGATTACCCTCAACCCTGCCTTCCTTTCAAGGATGAAGGGAAAGATGGCAGAAGAAAAGGTGATCGAGGCCCTGCTTGATCATGGCATTGCCCACTATACCTTTTGCCCTTGGGATTTTCATACGCACCTGATGCTTTATGCAGAGGCTAAGAAAGTCGTAAACGATAAGGAATTGGCCAAAGAGGTGGCAAACCGTTTTATCGACCTCATTGTGGATACCCACTGTGTTAAAAAAGGATTTACAGAGATCCCTCAGTTGCATAAGGTTCTGAAAAAGGGTAAGATAGAGGAAATTATCGCCTCTCTCTGCCAGAGGATTTGGGGGGTAGATTTAGGTATTCCACCTTCAAGAATTGCAGGAAGTGGATATGAGGATGTGGTGCGAAGACTTGCCCGAATACCTTATTTAGATCGATCTCGCTGGCCAGTAAGCATCCAGAAATTTGCCCGGACAATCAAACATCTATTAGTAAGCGAGGAGGAAAGGCAGAAACATAAGGGGAAGGGAAGGTCCAATCCCCAAGGCGAGCACGATCTCAATCATTACTCCTCAGAAGAAATTGATCAGGGTTTAAGGGATTATGCTCAAAAGACCATGGCATTGTCTGAATTCAGAGAGATTGTTGGAGATTTTTCTGAAGAGTTAAAGGAGGCAGGTTATGGAATAGAAGGTGGAATGGGTCGAGGGTCAGGCCATCCGATTGATGCTGATATTCTCTTCTACATGAAACTGGCAGAAAACTATTCTATCCCCTTGAAAAAGGTTACTATCGAGAAACGTGGTTCCCTACATCCTCATTCTCACTGCCCATGGGAAGTCAGCGCCCCCTATCAAGATGTAGACATCTGGACAAGTTTTGGGAAGATCATGCCAGGGATTACTCAGACCTGGAAGAAGCGGGAAGGTGAAGGGAGAGGGAAGGTGGAGGCCACACCGGACTGTTTGATTGCAATTGACTCCTCAGGAAGCATGATCAACCCTCGTAAAAACCTCTCCTATGCGGTTCTCGGTGCAGCATGCGCAGCAAATGCCTATCTGAGAAATCATTCAAAAGTAGGTGTCTACAACTTTAGCGATGCACCAATGGGGGGGAAAGACATTTTGGACTATACGGATCGTAAAGAGGATATCTATCGAATCCTCTGCAAATATTTTGGGGGTGGGACCGCCCTGGATTTAGATGACCTGACCCCCTTGATAAAAGGAAAGAAGAACCTCGACCTCTTTATCATCACAGATATGAAGATCACCAATTTAGAGGCACTGATTAGCTTTTTAGCCCAGACACCAAATCGGACTACAGCCGTCCATATTGGAGAAAATCCATACGCCGCAAGATTTGAGAAGGCGGTTCAAAAAAATAAGAACATCAATATCTTTACGGTTAAAAAGAAAGAGGATATCCCCCACATCGTCCTTGGAAAAATCAAGGATTATTTCAACCCCACCCTCCAGAAACGATAACCATCAGCCCCTAAAAAGTACTTAAAATAACCCCTCACTCATCTGGATGATCGGGTAAGAATAAAAAGAGATCTCTAAAAAAGTATTTAAAACGAATTTTTAGACTGGGGAGGTGGGGTGGAAAAGCCTTCGAGCGGATACCTTTAACAGTTTGGCACTATTGATTAATTCCCTGAAAATGTTTGTTTTTCTCTTAAACTATTGTTAGCAAATTAACTTCTCAACGCCCGCATTCGAAGGCTTTGGAACCCTAACTCCCCAGTCTTTCTATGAATTTTTCAGAACTCTCAAAAAAATTCTTGACTTGAATCCTCTAAATCTTGTAATTAATATAGCAAATTTCATTTAATTCACACTGATCTTAAGATGAATCAGAAGATCTTAGAGGCAAGATATACCCATCAGGAGATTGTTCGAAAATATAATTGGATTGCTCCCATCTACGACCTATTTGGTGTATTGGTGGAATCGAAAGCAAGACAACGGGCTATTGAAATATCTGAAATCAAGAATGGGGAGAAAGTCCTTGAAGTCGCCTTTGGTACAGGCCTAAACTTTGTCGAAATTTTGAAGAGGAACCCGGATGGATGGGTCGATGGGATCGATATCTCCATGAAGATGGTGGAGAAGGCGAAAAAGCGGATTTTAAAAACTGGGCAAAAGAATTATACTCTTTACCTCGGAGACTGCCGACATCTCCCTTTTGAAGATGGGACCTTTGATATTCTAATGAACCAATACCTTCTCGATATTCTACCGGTTGAAGATTTCATCCCTATACTGCTCGAATTTAAAAGGGTAATAAGGGAAGGAGGAAGGATTGTGCTGGTCAACATGACCAAAGGCGAAACCTGGGTGAATCAGATATATGAAGGGATATACAAGTTAAAGCCACCACTTCTGGCAGGATGTCGTGGGGTTTTAGTTTTACCTTTCCTTGAAGAGATTGGGTTTAAAGAGATTAAAAGGGAGTTTGTTTCAAGATTTGGATTTCCATCTGAAATAATACGTGCAATAAAAAGAGGTTATTAATTTCTAATTATTTAATATTGTTAAATAATTTAATGTCTATAAATTAGGCAATTTGACAATTGCCAAGCAAAAAGGGAGGTTTTATTAAAAATTCTTATTTTTTCAACACCCTTTTAACAAAAATTGTTGATAAAGTTATAACTTATTGAAATTGTTAATATAATAAAAAGGGATCAGTTAGAGGAGGGTAATAACTGATCCCAACCAGTACATCAAATGGGGGTTGAACAAGGAGGTGATATGTTTGATGTACTGGTCACATAAATTATAATATTTTTTTAAAAAAAATCAATATTTGAAAAAAATTTGGCATAAGAATTGCTTCTAATAAAATAATTATGAAAAAAATTCTTATTATTTCCTTAATCCTTTTAATTAATGGTTTGGTCTTTGGAGAAGTTTATAAATGGGTTGATGAGAGAGGAGTTGTCCACTTTACTGATGATATCATGCAGATTCCTGAGAAGTATAGGAGCGGGGTTGAAAAGATAGGTCTTAGCGAAGAAGGAGCGAAGTTAAAAAAAGATTCAGAAATCTCCTCCAAGAAGAAGGAGGAAACATACAGAGATAATTTAGGAAGAGGGGAGGAGTATTGGAAATCCAGGGTTGAGGAGTTGAGGAATCGGATAAAGACATTAAAGGACAAAATAGAAACTCTTCGAATGAAGTATAATGAATTGACAGAGAAGTTTAACGATTCCAAAAGCTCTGCTGAAAGGGCCACACTTAGAAATGAAAGAGAGCAGGTTCGCACCGAAATGGATCGATATAGAAATCAACTTGAGGAAGCCAAGACGACCTTAGAGAAGAAGATTCCAGAGGAGGCTGAACTCTATAAGGCAAAGCCCGAATGGATAAAATAGTGAAAAAATTTAATAGAGGTTGAAAAAATTATCAAATTTAATAGAAGATTAGGTTTTGGCAACCCATTCTTTTTAAAAGAGTTTTTTATCATCAATCATAATAAGGTTTTTTTTAGAAAGGGATTGACATTTTGTAAATAAGAATGGAATGAAAAGAAGTTTGGTATTATTTTTGCTCATTCTATAAAGGGGAATTTTCTTTCCAAATCTTAACAAAAAATGTCAATATTTTTTTAATTTAAAGATTTTAAGTTAGAAAAGTATTAAATGGCACTCCAAATGCAACCTCAATTAAAGGATAATTGTAAACCGAGTATGAATAATCTAATGGACAAACCACTCAATCCTAAACCGATGGGGGTGCTTGCTATCGAAAAGAGAAGACATCCCCGATATAGCGTTGAACTCCCCCTAAATTACGCTCGAATCAATGGTAAAGAGAACCTTGGAGGGATTGTCGCCAATGCGAGCGAAGGAGGGCTCTTAGTATATCTCCCAGAGAGGATGGAGATTGGGACTCTTTTGAGAATAGAGATATTTTATTTAAATGGGTTAGAGTTGGACACTATCAAAGCAGTGGCCAAAGTGGTATGGTCTGATCTGGCGGCAAAAGAGATCTGGGGGGAGTACAGGTATGGTTTACAATTCCAATCAATTGAAGAAAGAGATTTTGAAAGATTGGTCCATCTATTAAAAGAGATAGGAAAGTGAGAAAGAGGTTCCTCCCCATTTGTTCTTACATATTCCACTCAAATCCAACGGTCTTTAAATAGCCTCCCCTTTCGTTCGAAAAAATATGTTGAACTTATTTAAAAAATTATTTAAAAATAGGTAAATCCCGTTTGAAAGTTTTTACCTTTCTAACAGACGGGGTCAAACAAAATGTTAAATCGAACATATTCTGCCATCGCTCAGAGGGATGACCGATTTCGGGTGCTTCTATTGGGCATCGGCAATAATACCGAGGAAGAGAAAGGGAGATTCTGTAGATCCATTTTTGAAAACTACGGTATCTCACTTTCCCTTTTGAGGAGGATTGTGGACCGTTGTCCAGTCATCCTCAAAAAAAATTTGACCTTTAAAAAAGCGGAGGCCTTAGCGAGGATTCTACAGTCATTTGGAGCCAAGGTCGCAATTGAAGAGAAAATGGAACCCATGGAGATATTTCTTGAATTTCAAGATTTGGCTCCTTATCAGGTCGCCCTGGAGTCCTGTTGGTTAAAAAAGACAGAATCTGGGATTTGGACCGCCTTGGGGAGAGTAAAGAATATCACTTCGGAAAATTTATATGATATATGGGTCTTAATTCAACTTTTTGGCGATCTGGACGAATTTTTAACCTTTGAAGAAGTTCCTCTCCTGATCAACCCTCTTCCTCCTGGAGACTCTTCTCCATTTAGAGTAATTTTTGAAGGGGACATTCCGGTGAGAAAGGCGACCATTGGATTTAAAAATGTATCAGGACAACCCCTCCCTGCTTTGGATCAGAGGAAAAGGAGGGGGTGGGTCGGTGTGGAAATAAGAAAAGGGAAGGAAAAACCAACTATTGAAGCAGGCCAACTGCCTGTTGGACCGCCTGTTGAACATCCTCAAGAGATGATGATTGAAGAAGAAAGAGAAGCCCATGAAGAGGTGGTGGAAAGCCTTGAACCTGCCATCGTTCCTATCACAGAGGCACAAAAAGGAGAAGAAGAGCAAACAGATGTAAAGAGTTTTGGAGAAACCCTTCTCCTATGCCTCGAGGAGGGAGCAACCCAACTACCCCAGGAGGTCTCTGAAGAAGGTATGGAGTTGACCCTCTCCGGTTTGGAGGAAGAGGATGTTAAAGAGAGGGAGTTTCAAATTTCTTCTGTCGAAAGGATGGAAGAAGGACTCTCAATCAAAGGCGAAGAGATGAAAATCAGTGAAGAGGTCCCTTCCGAAATACCATCAAGGATTCCTTCCTTGGTCGAAGCAACTCAATTATTAGAAGAGATCTCAGTTAGGAAAGAAGGGTTAGAAAAGGAATTACCTTATGCCTTTCCATGGATTGAAGATTTCAAGGATGCAATAGAGCGTTACTATCACCAGAGGCCAGATCTGTTTGCCACATGGTTTGAGTCCAAACGAAAGGAAGAAGGCCTTGAGAATCTTTTTCATTCGATCCTTACAATCCTTACCCATGCCCGCTTCGTTCAGGACTCCCAAACCGAGAAAGCCTTAGAAAATACCCAAAAGGCCTATTCCCTCCTCCCAAATTTAAATTTGTCCATGGAGGAAATTCCCTCTCTTGAGGGGACAAAATTTTTCTCTTCAGAAATTTGGAAGGAACTGTTTCGCAGGGCAATCCCAAGACTCCATGAGATCTCTCAACGAATTCTTGAAAAAAGACGATGGAATGCCTCAGACCTTGAACTCTTAATTCGGGTCATCCCCCATATGGAAAATAAAAATAGTCGGATGGCCATCAAATGGATTCATCAGCTTATTCCTGATGCAATTGAAATTGATTTTTCTAATGTTTCCGTCTCAGTGGGGGAAAGCCTATATAGAGTATCCGCTCGTTTGGGAGTTTTGAACCCTTATTTCGATCATTATCAGGGTAGAAATTCGATGGGGGATTTAAAGATTCAATCTTTTGCCAAATCTGTTTTCCCTCAATATCCCTTAAAGATCGAGGAGCCAATGACATGGGTAGGTCGGGTAGAGGAAGGTGGAGCCTGTTCCCCGACCCATCCTCAATGCGATAGGTGTCTTTTTGACCAATTTTGTCCAAAACTGTTTCTAAATATTGATCCTTCAGAAAAGGGAATGAAGTGACCCTTTACACTTGAGGTTTAGTAAAATTAATCTTTTAGTGCTTTTCGGGTTGCAAAATTTTCTGATAGGTTTGAGAAAGAGGCCTTATGGATACCTGGGCAGATTGAATGGTATGTGATTGGAGAATGGGTTAATGGATGGAGAAACTTCATATAAAGATAGAAGAAGGTTTCCAAGAATTTCGATGGATCTTCCACTGGAGTATCGGGTGATTAATGCTCCTTATGCCCATGGGGGGCTTGTGGTCAACGCCAGTGAGATTGGACTCCTTATCAATTCTGTTAAAAATATTCCCATTGGGACTAAATTGAATATTGCAATTATATTCCCCAAGGGATTTGAATTGGCCAATATCGAAGTGACCGCTGAGGTCATTTGGAAAGACCTCCATTGGGAGGAGGATTGGGAGGGGTATCAATATGGATTAAAATTCATCCAAATCTTAGAAGAAGATAGAGAAAAACTAAAATTACTTCTCAGCGGTTGTTTCCAATTGGGAGAGCCTGTTATTAATCCTTAAATTATTAGGCCATACAAGGGTTTGTTTTCAAACTGGTCAGGAGCGTATGGGTTAATGGAACCTAAGGAAGGAGAAAGAAAGTCCCATATCGGTATAGTTAACCTTGAGAGGAGAAATCATCCAAGGTTTAATATAGATCTGCCCATTGAGTATCAAATCATCCATTCCTCTACCGTCCATAAAGGACGAGCCCTCAATGCCAGTGAAGGGGGTCTTCTGGCTTACTTTAAGGAAAAGATAGATGTAGGGCAACTTTTAAGAGTGAAACTCTTTTTTGCAATGGGGTCGAAGTTAAATTCCATTGAGATGGTTATGGAAGTGGTTTGGCAAGATATCCATTTAGGAAAAGGTTGGGGAGATTATAGAACGGGTATGAAGTTTGTGGACATTCATCCTGAGGGGCTGAATCAATTAAAGGGGTTTTTAAAGAGTCTTTCAGAGTAAGTTTCAATGTATTACTTAAAAAATTTATTTTTCAGCCTCTTGTAAAAAAGAAGGGGGGTTTTATAATTAAAAAGGAGAAAAAGAGATATGGGTGGAAAAAGTAGTTTTCCATATCGAAAATATGATCGTAAACCACATCCTCACATTGTAAAGCAAATCTTAGAGGATGAAGAACTCCTTGAGATGATGAAGGAGATTCTTATTCAAGAGGGAAGGCCATGCCCTTTTTGCCACCGGAGGCTTAAAGAAGAAACTAAAGTAAGAGAGATTTGGTGACTTCCCTTGATAAAAGTATATTTAAAGAGGCTCTGTCCCTTTTTACATATCCCTATCTGGAAATTCACGGAAGGTGAATTTAAAAGGGTCCACAATTAACATTTTGGCAGATTCTTTAATAGCACCTTTTCTTATCCCAAAAGCATCCACAGGAATAGTAAAAACGAGGGAAGGCACAAAGATCAATACTCCAATCCCGGTTGCTGCAAGACCCATTGGTCGTGCAATTAATAAATCAGCAATATTCCACTGGTCTGTATTAGGATCATTTTTAGGCCACCTTTCCGAGGCCCAGCAATTTGACCAGATAGTCCCTAAAAAGGTTAATAAGAATAAGTATATGAAAATATTTCTTTTTTTCCTTTCCATAAAATCCTCC
>JBBIRM010000100.1:0-10183 GCA_037441765.1 Deltaproteobacteria bacterium
TCCTTGGAGCCATTGTACCTTAACAAGTTACCCATTGAAAAGTCGGATGAACCTAAATTAAATTGATGAGCGTTTAAATTATCAAATTTTTAAATTGAAAAATGGCTAAAGCGTCAAGCGATTTCCAAATATTTGTCAAACCCGCTGGTTCCAGTTGTAACTTGGATTGTTCCTATTGTTATTACCTTGATAAGTGGAAGATTTATCCTGAAAGGAAATCATCTCAATGGGAAGAAGGTCTGCTGGAAGAATATAAGTTGATTAAAGGGGACGGTTCTCTTTATTTTTCCACCAGCCTCTTTGTCGACTAATACTCTTTATCTTTTAAGCAATATTATAGTTCTTAGCCATCTCTTTCTTTGCCCGTACTTAAAAAAGAGAATTTGGATCAGGGCTTCAACATCCCTACCCGATTCCCCAAATGAATGAGGGGGTACTTGATTTGCTATTTTAATGTTGATATTTGATATTTATATTCATGGGAATTCAAAACATCAGAGCGGTCATTTTCGATTTTGACGGTACACTTGCGGTGCTCAACATTGATTTCCAGTTAATGAGGGAGCGGTTCTTTGATTTAGTTCAAATTTATGGAATCGAAGAGGAATCGATCAAAGAGCGATATGTCTTGGAGATGATTGATGAAGTTTATCTTATTTTGTGTGAAAAAAATACCTCTCAGGCAAAAGACTTTTATCGAAGGGCTCATCAGATCCTTAAGGAGCTGGAACTTCTTGCCGCATCGAAGGGGAAATTGATCCCAGGGATAGAAGCCACCTTAAAAGGTTTGAGAGAAAAGGGAATTAAAGTTGGGATCGTCACAAGAAATTGTGAAGAGGCTGTATTAAGGGTTTTCCCCCATCTTTATGATCATTGTGATCTCTTCATTTCAAGAGATTCAATCAGGAGGGTGAAACCCCATCCAGATCATCTCAATTCAGTAAAGGAGAGTCTTAATCTATCAGGAGATGAAATGGTGATGGTGGGTGATCATCCCATTGATATACAGGCTGGAAAGAAGGCAGGGATGAAGACCATCGGGGTATTGACTGGAAAAACGAAGAGGGAGGAGTTTGAACGAGCAGGGGCAGATTATATCTTTGAGGATGCAACCGAGATATACCGATGGTTGGAAGAATGAAAAATCGGATATTCCATTTGGGAGGGATTTAGAAAATGGAAAAAGAGGCAATCTATACTGAAAAGGCACCCAAACCAATTGGCCCCTATTCTCAGGCCATTCAGGCAGGAAGTTACCTCTTCCTATCAGGACAAATACCCATTGATCCAGAGAGCGGAAAGTTCGTCACAGGCAATATCCGAGAACAGGCCAAAAGGGTCTTAGAGAACATCAAATTAATATTGGAGTCTCGAGGATTGGGGATGGATGATATTGTAAAGGTCACTATATTTTTAAAGGATTTAAGAAATTTCAATCAAGTAAACGAAGTATATGCAACCTACTTCTCAAAAACCCCACCTGCACGATCCACTCTTCAAGTCTCAGACCTACCGGGAAATGCAGAGATTGAGATAGAAGCCATTGCTTGGATTAAAAAAGAGAAGGAGTAAACTGTATTATCCACCCCTCTGGATTATCAAATCCTATTTCAGTTAATCAACCCTATCTTCTTATCATTATTCTCGCATCGACGGCTATCGCCCCTTTCTCTAAGACTATGAGCGGATTGATATCGATTCCCTCAATCTCTGGAAAATCCAGCATTAACCGGGAGACTCTGAGTAGATTCTCCACCAGGGCAGAAAGGTCCGAAGGTCTTTCTCCACGGACCCCCCTGAGGAGGTTGGCCCCTTTAACCTCAAAGATCATCTCCTCTGCATCAGCCCTTGTGATGGGGGCCAAACGAAGGGAGGTCTCTTTAAGCACTTCCACGTAGATTCCACCCAATCCAAAAAGCACAACAGGGCCAAAGGAAGGGTCTCGCTTTCCACCTAAGATCACTTCCTTTCCCCCGGGAACCATCTTCTGGAAAAGGACCCCATTAAACTTTTTTTTATCTATCCTCTTCATAAACTCATAGGCCTCCTCAGCCTTTTCGATTTGGTCAATGTGAAGTGCCACTCCACCAATATCTGATTTATGGGTCAATTCCTTAGAGATTAATTTAATGGCCACAGGGCTCCCTATTCTATCCATGGCCCTCTTTATTTCCTCTTTTCGAGAGACGACCTGAAAGTCTGCAACAGGGATCCCATAGGCACGGATCATCTCTAAGGCCTCAGGTAAAGTGGAATCTCTCTCCTCCTTTTGGGCCCTGCGAATGAGACGTTTAGCCCTATTGAAATCTACTGAATATTCCGGAGGCTTCTCCTTTGAGAGGTTTCGCTTCCTGTAGTATTCCCTTGAGATTGCAAGTGCACTTAGGGCATCCTCTGGCTCAGTGAATATGGGAAAGTCAAAAGTCCTTTTGATGAATGCCAACTCCTCTTCCTCGGTAAGGTAACAGAAGGCTATAGGCTTTTGGTAACGGAAGGAGAGTTCTTTTGCGGTATGAATCAGCCTCCGTGAAGGTTGAACCTCATCACCAATGGCAGCATGTTGGAAGATCATCCCATCTACCTCTTTAATTTTTAACACCTGTTCAAGAATCTTTATATACAGGTTGAAGTCGAAAAGGTCACCAAGATCAAGAGGATTGGTTGGTTTGATAACCTTTGCCCTAAAATAATTATGGATTCGTTCTTGAAAACTTTTCTTCATGGGGAAGAGCCGAAATCCATATCTTTCCGCTGAATCAGCAGCAATGATGGCGATTCCCCCTGAGCGTGAGAGGATGACCAGGTCATTGCCCTTCATAGGTGGAAGAGAGAGAATCTTTACTGCATTTATGAATGAACGAAAATCTTTTGCGCGAATGATGCCCGATTGCCTCAGAGCGGTATCTACAATTTGATCATCATTGGCAAGGGCGGAGGTATGGAGTTTGGCGATCTCCTTGCTCGTCTCCCCAATATTGGCTTTATGAAGAATGATGTGCTTTGAAGTAGTGCTTGCCATATCAAGCAATTCCCTTCCCCTCTGGATGCTCTCAAGATATAGGCCAATGATTTCTGTGTCGGGATCCTGGATGAGATATCGGAGGTAATCGATTTCGTTGAGATCGATCTTATTCCCCATGCTCACCATCTTGGACACCCCCAAGTTCGCGCTTGATAGGAGATTGAGGTAGGTAAGCGATACGCCTCCGCTCTGAACCAGTAGGGAGACCTTTCCTTTCCGAACCGCTTTTCTATTGAGGGGAGGGAAGGAAGCCACAAAATTGTTTTCAAGATTGATCACCCCGATTCCATTTGGCCCCACAATTCGAATCCCCCATTTTCGGGCAATGCGGAGTACCTCCTTTTCCAATCTTGCTCCTTCTTCCGAATATTCACTAAACCCACCTGATTCGATAATAGCCCAACGAATTTCTTTTCTCCCGCAGGATTCCATGATATCGGGAATCGTATTGGCAGGGGTAAGGATGATTGCCACGTCAATCCCTTTTCTGAGATAATCCATCGAGGGGTAGATTTCTCTTCCAAAAAGGATTCCTTTTCTTCGCCCCACTAAAAAGATTTCTCCATTAAATTGAAATTCAAATAGATTCTGCGCAATGACCCGTGCGAGGTTGTCCGGGTTTTCTGAAACGCCAATCACGACGACCGATTTTGGATAAAAGAGTTGTTCCAACATTAAGATTCCTCCTTCTTCTCATCAGTCAAATGGGTTTTCTTGAGGAGTAGGTTCTGGATGAACGGTCACGTCCGCATCGGGTAGGAATTGCTGAATCGTCCTTTCAATATCTTCTGTAAGATCGTGAGCGTTCTTCAAACTCTGGTTTCCATCAACCAAGACATGGATATCGATAAAAAATTTTGAACCTGAAGACCTCAACCGAACGTGATGGCAATCCACAACCCCAGGGATAGCCTCTACTGCATGGATGATTCTTTTTTCAATCCCTGAGGGGGCCACGTCTAATAGGCTCTGAATCGTGCGATAGCCCAGCTTCAGGCTCACCCTTATTACAATGATTGCCACCACAAGGGCTGCCATAGAGTCTGCCAGTCGAAAAAACTTATATTCTGGGATCCACTCACTCAATTTTACGAAAAATAATCCCAAAATTACTACGCCAGAACTCCAAATGTCTGTACTAAAGTGAAGGGCATCTGCCTCAAGTGCTTGACTCTGGTATTTTTTGGCTGTGCGAGAGAGGACCCGGAAACGGGAAAAGTCAATCAAGATGGAGGTGGCCATTACCCCGAAAGCCCAGATATTAACCTTTAGACCCACCTCACGAACGAAGAGGCGATGGATTGCCTCATAGATGATCCAGGCACATGTTCCTAAAAGCAATAGGGTTTCGAAGAAGGCTGAAAGGGTTTCCACCTTTCCATGTCCATAGAGGTGATTTTTGTCTGCAGGCTTATCAGATATCCGAACAGCAAACCAGGTCATTGTGGCAGCAACCAGATCTAAACCTGAATGGGCAGCCTCTGCTAAAATTCCAAGACTCCCTGTTGCAAAGCCAACAATGATTTTTAAAAAGGTCAATCCCACAGCAGCAATCATCGAACTCAATGCTGCGGATACCTTCTCATTGGTTTCTGTTCGAAAAAAACGATTTAACAATTGATCCTCTTAAGCAACTACCAAAAGTTTATTCTCCTTATTGGATAGAACTTCTAACCAGTCTGAATAAATGGATATTCTTCATCAATGTTTTATGTCCTCCTCTCCTTCAAGATCTCTTGGTGAAGTTCTCTGAAATCCTTGGGAGGAAGAACGTCAGTTTTCCTCACAAGTTTTACAGCCGAGGATGGACAGGGCACAGCGCAGACCCCGCATCCGATGCACCAATCATTGTCAACTACAGGATAATCCCCTTCCATCTTGATCCCATTGACCGGACAGACCTCCACACACTTTCCACATCCTGTACACTTCTCTTTATCCGTTTTCCTGAGAAAGTAGGTGGCCATCAGGATATCCCTTGGGATCTTCCTTCTTCGGATCGTGCCGACTGACCAACAGCAGCATCCGCAACAGTTGCAGGTATGTTTTATCCCTTCCCTTGCGTTATCAACGAGATGGACAAGACCTGCCTCTTCAGCCTCTCGGAGGATATCGATTGCCTCATCCTTGGAGATTTCTCTTCCAATATCCTTCTCAATAAGATATTCTGCAAGATCATCATACTTCATGCAATTCTCAACCGGGTGGTTGCATCCTTTTCCGAGAAGCCTCGCAGTCACACGGCATGGGCAGTGGGCAAGGGCAATCCGGTGAGCCCTCTTTATGACCTCCTCCATCATCTCGAAAGGAAAGACAGCATGATGGTGAGGGTCAATCGCCTGTGAGGCAGGGACATAACGGAAGGCCTTTGTTTCGGTCTTCCCATAAACCTCATATAATTGATCCCTTTTTGAATATTTTGCAATCAGTTCTGCCATCCTCTTAGCATTGGGAGTATGCACTCCCTTCCAGAAGAAGGTTTGTGGGAAGCCATAGCCAAACTGCTGTAGGCAATATCCGGTCTGGCCATCCTCCAACCTTTTGGAGAAGAGGAGTCCCCTCTGGGCTAAGTTGGATAGGATCGATTCCAATTCTTTACTTTCAATTTTTAATCTCGGCTCAATCTCCGAAACTGGCACAGGCTCAAATGGGATAACGTTGGTCGGAATGGCCATGGCCACCTCAGCCTCTAAAGGGGTGAAGTTCTCCTTGAGAATATCTAAGAGTTCTTCTTTCTCTGGATAACCCATGCCCAAGGAGGAAAGATGTTTTGCCAACTTGTCATAAATTTTTTCTAACATATTTGCCTCCTGAATATATAATGAACTCTTGGAATATTAACTTGTTTTAAATCAATATTCCATTATTGCGTCAAATCGGTATTCGGTTTATAGGATTCCTTTAGGTTACTAACTGAAATTCGACGATCATTGAGATATTGTGTTATATTTTCTTGTTATGCCAGAAATAGATGTGATTATCATCGGAGGAGGGATGGGAGGGCTTACCTGTGGATCTCTTCTCGCCAAGAAAGGTTTAAAGGTTTTAATTGTTGAAAAAAATCAAAAGGTAGGGGGTTGCTGTACCTCATTTCAGAAAGATGGATTTACATTTGACCTCTCTGTTCAATCGATAGGTGAATGTCTTGAAGGGGGTAGGGTCTGGAGACTATTAGAGGAATTGAACCTTTTGGATCAAATCCATTTCATACCTCTCGAACCTGCAAGAGAGTATCATTTCCCAGAGCGAAAGTTTCTTCAATCCTCCTGTTTAAAAACTCACATTGAAAATCTTTCCTCCCTCTTTCCAAACGAGAGAGAGGGGATCGTTAAAGTCTATTCTGTCCTTAAAAAAATTTTTGAAGAGTTTTCACGTATCTCCTTCTCTCTAAATTGGTTTGAACCACATTCCTTTTCCTCCCAATATCCTCTCCTTGATCAGTATAAGGAGAAGACCTTTGGAGATCTACTAAATGAGTTCATTTCAACCCCATTTCTAAAGACCCTTTTATCGATTCGAACCTCTTATGCCCTTCTCCCACCAGAGGAGATCTCGGTAATAGGGATGGCTGGTATTGAGATGTCTTACTTTAATTACGGTGTCTGTTGCGTTGAGGGAGATGTTGAAAAACTACCTCTAAAGATTGAAGAGAGATTTAAAAAAATGGGAGGCCTTCTTTTTACCGGTAAAGAGGTAATCCAAATTTTGATGGAAGGCAATAAGCCCATTGGTGTAAAATTAGAAGGTGGTCAAGAGATTAAGGGAAAAGTCATTATTTCCAATATCGATGCCCACAGCACCTTTTTAGACTTAATTGGTGAGGACCATCTTCCCAGTGGCTTTCGATCAAAATTGAAGGGGATGAGACCCTCCTTCTCATATTTCATCCTATATTTGGGGATCGAAGGTGAATTGGACGGGCTTACCGTCTCCAACAATGAGATTTTTTTTGAGGAGTCTCTATTTAAGGAATATCAATTTCTCTATGAAAATCGGGTTTCAGAGAAGGCCTCCTTCTACCTCTTGGGGCCCTCAATGGTAAACCCCTCTCATGCCCCAGAGGGAAAAAGTACCCTCTGTTTGAGTATGAAAGTTCCCTATCATCTGAGTCGAGATTGGGATCAAGCAGTGAGAAATCATCTCTCTCAATACCTCATTGATCAAGCCTCATCCTTTTTCCCCAATCTGAAGAGACGAATTATCATAAAAATTGAGACCACACCCAAAACCATTGAGAAATGGACCCGCAACCGTTGGGGTGCTGCCTACGGATGGGCTCAGATCCCCAGACAGTCAGGGATTTACCGTCTTTCTCGTATCACTCCCATCCCAAACCTCTACCTTACAGGACACTGGACCTCTCCAGGAGGTGGGATTGCAGGAGTAGTGGCCTCTGGCCAATTAACTGCAGAAATGGTGTGGAATAGGTTTTTGAAAGGAGAAAAGTGAAATGGCTCAAAGGACCTGGCTGGTTATTCTTAACCTTCTTTGCATGATTCTCTTTTTCTCAGGATGTGCGAGGAAGATGGAGATCCCTCCTGAAAAACCCCCCTATGAGAACCCAATCTTAAAGGTGCTCAATGCCTTTTCTTCTGCTCAGTCCCTCCGGGCTAAAGCCTCCATCCGGATCAATATGGTGAGAAATGGTGAAGAGAATAATTTTTTACTAAATGGTTTCATACTCTATCAAAAACCTGACAAACTTCGCATCCTCGGATATCATCCCTTAGGGACAGGTCTATTCGATGCCCTCTACCGAGGGGGCGAGTTCTTTCTTCTCAGTCCTCTTCAGAAGAGGGCCTATGTTGGAGAGGTTTCTGAGTTTGACGATCTGATCCGTAAGGCAGAATTGAGGATCTTTATGGAAAAACCTGAAGGGGCTGATATTCCCAATCGGATTCTTTTTTCGTTGGAGAAGAAAGAGACCCATATCGAGATCAAACTAAAAGAGGTCATGGTCAACTCTATCCTTCCAGAGGACTCCTTTCAATGGAAAGTTCCAGAGGGAATAGAGGTGAACTCCCTCAATAGACTTTTAAAAGAGAAGAAAGCGAGATGAATATTACCTTTATTATTCCCAGATGGCCAAAGGATAGCTTCTGGGAGGTGATTGCATTTAAATTTCCTCTGCTTTCCACCTCTCTCCTTGCAGGGCTCACCCCGTCCCATCACGAAGTCAACATTATTGACGAAAGTTTGACCGAGATCGACTTTGAACAGAAGGTTGACCTTGTTGCCATCACTGCCATCACACCCCTTGCACCAAGGGGATATGAGATCGCAGACGAATTTCTTAAGAGAGGAAGAAAGGTGGTGATCGGAGGGATCCATGCCTCATGGCTACCCGAGGAGGCGAAGGCCCATGCCAGTAGTGTGGCTATTGGTGAAGCGGATGAAGTTTGGGGGGAGATATTGAGGGATGCTGAGGAAGGAACGATGAAGCCATTTTATCAACAGAAGGACAGGACAGATCTTAGCCGCCTTCCAATTCCGAGGAGAGATCTTTTACCTATGAAGGGATACCTCTTTCACAATCTGATTCAGACGACCAGAGGTTGTCCCTATGACTGTGAATTCTGCTCAGTGAGCGCTCTTCATGGAAGGACATATAGGATGAGACCCATCTCCGAGGTTGAAAAAGAGATTCAATCCTTGGAGCGGTCAAAGGCCTATATCTTCTTTGTAGATGATAATATCCTCGGGAACCACTCGCATACCAGGGAACTTCTCACCATGCTTTCCAATTATAGATTGCGCTGGGTGAGTCAGGGGCCGATCCATGTTGCTGAGGATGAAGAAATGGTTTCCCTCATGGCAAAGGCAGGGTGTCATGGTCTTTTCATTGGGTTTGAAAGTCTGAGGGAAAAAAATCTCCATCTTATGGGAAAGCGGATCAACCGAATTGATTCTTATGAAAAAGGAATCCGAAGGCTTCATGACTCTGGGATAGGGGTCTATGCCTCTTTTGTCTTTGGTTATGATTATGATGATCCGTCGGTCTTTGATGAATTTTTAGAATTTGCAGAACGAAATCGAATTGAAGGGGCTTTTCTTCCGATCCTTACTCCATTTCCAGGAACTCGGATCTATTCGAGGTTAAAACAGGAAGGGAGGATTCTGACAGAGGATTGGTCGAAGTACGATATGGCAACCGTTGTCTTTAAACCCAAAAGAATGACTGTCGAGCAACTTCAGGATGGGTTCTGGAAGGTCAACAGGTCTTTTTATTCCATCCCTTCAATGGTGAAAAGGATATTTAACCCTTTTCACATCAGAAGGAGTCTGATCATTTTCGGACCGATGAACCTCGGTCTCAGAAGCGCCGTAAAAAAAGCCCAAAAATATTTCAACAAAATGGGTCAATCTCGTATATCTTGAATACCATTGGTCCCAAGTCAGAAGTCTGGGGTTTTCTGGAAGAATGGGTCAATGAAAGGATATTAATAAAAGGTAAAGGAGGGAAAGTTATGGAACTGAAGGTTGAGAAGCTCGAAATTCCCGAAGGGGGTAATGTGATTTTCGGCCAGACCCATTTCATCAAGACTGTTGAGGACCTCTATGAGATTGTCGTAGGGAGTGTCCCAAATGCAAAATTCGGGATTGGTTTTTGTGAAGCCTCAGGACATTGTCTTGTCCGTGGAGAGGGTAATGACGAAGCTCTGAAAGAGATGGCAATGAAGAATGCCTTTAAAGTAGGGGCAGGCCACACATTTATCATCTTAATAAAAGATGCATTTCCAATCAATATTCTAAATGCAGTGAAGATGTGTCAGGAGGTCTGCACCATATTCTGCGCCACAGCCAATCCTGTAGAGGTTATCCTTGCCCAATCGGAGCAGGGAAGAGGAGTCCTTGGTGTGATCGATGGATTCTCTCCCAAAGGGATCGAAAGAGAGGATGGTGTGGCCTGGCGGAAAGAACTGTTGAGAAAATTTAAATACAAACTCTAAGATATTTTTGTCTAATTTTTAGGATGGAGATCTCTGAAAAAGTATTTAAAACGAGGTTTATAGACTGGAGAGGTAGAGTTCCAAACCCTTCGAAAGCGGGCTTTTAAATGTTAATTTGCTAACAATCGTTTAAGAAAAAATCTATTCTTTTAAGGGAATAACTCTAGTTTTGCACCTTTCTAATTGAAAATAGAAAGCTCTTACCATATTA
>JBBIRM010000101.1:0-10110 GCA_037441765.1 Deltaproteobacteria bacterium
GATTTGCCTTTAAACATGTCCTATTTTCCATGATCACTTTCAGGAGAAGAACCACCTATTTTTTAAGAAAAACCTCTTGAAAAAAAAGTTTGCCTTTCCTATGATTAAATTAAAAAATCATGATGGAGGTAAGGAGATGAGGGAAAAAGGACTGAGGGTAAAACTTTTTATCTGGGGATGTATTTTGATTGGGTTTATTGTGAATGGATGCACTGATCTATATTCCAGACAGACTGCGAGGGAACGAGGTTTAGAGGCCCAGGCACCCGTCTTGACTTCTTATCGATTTGAAGACATTCCATTGCCTTCCGGAATGACTCTCAATCGTAAGGAATCTTTTGTTTATGAAACAAAGATGACAAAAGCGGGGCTCCTTGTCTATGAAGGGAAGGGAGATATGGAGAAATTGGCTAACTTCTTTAAAGAGAAGATGCCAAACTATCAATGGCGGTTGGTCAGCAATTTCGAACTCCATAATGTAATGCTCGTATTTACTAAAGAGGGGTGGGCAAGTGTCATCTATATTTTGTCTCAGGGAGATGAAGTGAAACGAATTGAGATAAGAGTTGGTCCCGTTGAACTTAAAACGCTCACCTCCCCTTCTGAACCTAAAAAATAAGTTAGAAAAAGGCGATGAAGACCGATGGATAGAGTTTGTTTAGACTCTCCAGCCAAGATCAACCTGAGGCTTGAGATTATAGGTAAAAGACAGGATGGATATCACGAATTAAGGACGATCTTTCAAAAGATCAGTCTTTACGATAAGCTCTTTACGCTAAAAAGCGAGAAAGGAATCTCCATCATAACCGATCAACCAGGGCTTCCTGCTGGAAAGAGGAATCTTGTTTACCGAGCCGCTCAATTGATGATTAAAAGGACAGGCTTTCAAGGTGGAATCCATATCCAGATTGAAAAGAAGATCCCCCTTGGGTCAGGGCTTGGAGGGGGAAGCAGTAATGCAGCAACTACACTAAAAGCCCTAAACCAACTTTTTAATGCCAAACTCAATGAGAAAGAGTTGATGAAGATGGGAGAAGAGATTGGGGCAGATGTCCCTTTCTTTTTTCTAAGGGGGGCAGCAATTGGTTCAGGGATTTGTGAGAAGTTAAAAGAGATAAAACTTCCAGAGTTGTGGTATCTTCTCATATATCCAAATTTTGAAGTTTCAACAGCCTGGGCCTACAGGAATTATATATTGACAAAAAGGAAATTTCAGATTAATCTTCATAAGTTGCCAAAAAGTCCTAAAGAGGTTTCAAAAATTTTATGGAATGATTTAGAGGAGGTTGTTTCAAAGAAATTCCCGCAAGTGCTTAAGATGAAAGAAATTCTCTATTCTGTGGGTGCTGAAGGGGCATTAATGACTGGAAGTGGTCCTACTGTTTTTGGAATATTTTCAAAGGAAGGAGGTGCAGATGAGGCATATAGAAAAATAGAGCCAATAGCCAAAGGGAAGGGTTGGTTAGTTCTGAGCGCACACAATATCCCTGCTTGATGTTTTATTAAAAGGAGTATCAAACCCAATACATAAAAGTCCATGTAAGAAATTGCATGGCAAGGGGGAGTTATGGAAGTGACAGAAGTAAAAGTTTTTCCCGTCCAGGAGGATCGTCTTAAGGCCTATGTGGCGATAACCTTCGATAACTGTTTTGTGGTGAGAGATTTAAAAATCATTCAGGGAAATAATGGACTGTTTGTAGCGATGCCAAGCAAGAAGAGGAAAGACGGGTCATACAGAGATACAGCCCACCCCCTTAATAATGAAACAAGGCAGAAGATTGAATCTATCATTTTAGCAGAATATAATAAAGAAATAAAAAAAGTGGGTAATAAATAATCAAATCATATAAATTCTTAATAAAAAATATATTTATTTTGGGTATCGATAATTAAATTTCAGATTTTTTGACGGAAGGGGCTGGGGTGTCGTCAAGCGGTAAGACACAGGTCTTTGGAACCTGGATTCGGAGGTTCGAATCCTCCCACCCCAGCCAATCTTAAATAGTTGTAAATGGAGGGTTAACCCTGGATATCCCTGCCTAAAGGGATTTTTATATTTTTGCAAGCATAAATTCCATTAATCCTATGTCCTGAAGACTGGGGGAAAGGTAAGAAATATTATTTAAGTCGAATTTCTACCTTTTCCTTAATAACCTCCAGATGGAGATAATCTTATGGTAAGGAAAAGAGTCCTTAACGAAAGGGAAGCGGACCTGAACTGGTTGAGAATTTTTACTGGAAATTCGAACCCTGAGTTGGTGAAGAAGATCTGTGAAACCCTTAATAGGCCATTGGGGAAGTCCGTGGTCAGGTTTTTTAGCGATGGAGAGATCAATGTCGAAATCCATGAGAGTGTTCGGGGGATGGACGTCTTTGTCATCCAATCTCTTTCCGCCCCTGTTAATGACAATCTTATGGAGCTTTTAATTTTAATTGATGCCCTCAAGAGGGCCTCTGCTGAGAGGATTACAGCCGTTCTTCCCTATTATGGATATGCCAGACAAGATCGCAAAGTTCTTCCCCGTGCCCCCATTTCTGCAAAACTGGTGGCGGACTTGATCACGACTGCAGGGGCATCTCGAATTCTTGCGGTAGACCTCCATGCAGGTCAAATTCAGGGGTTTTTCAACATCCCTGTGGACCATCTTTTTGCCGCTCCTGTCCTCCTTGAATATCTGAAAAAATTAAAGGATGATATAGTGATTGTATCCCCTGATGCAGGGGGGGTGGAAAGGGCTCGAGCCTATGCAAAACGAATCGATGCATCATTGGCTATAATCGATAAGAGAAGAGAGGTGCCCAATGTGGCACAGGTGATGAATATCATTGGAGATGTGAGTGGTATGAATGCGGTTTTAGTTGACGATATAGTTGATACAGGAGGGACCCTGGTACGGGCGGCCTATGCCTTGGCTGAAAAGGGGGCAAAGTCTATTTCCGCCTGCTGTACCCATGCTGTTCTATCGGGGCAGGCTGTTAAAATAATTGCAGAATCACCCATTAAGGAATTGATTGTAACAGATACCATTCCCCTCAGGGAGGAAGCGAAATCTTGCCCCAAAATCAAAGTTCTTTCAGTCTCTGGACTTTTGGCGGATGCGATACGGAGGATTTACGAAGATGAGTCTGTCAGTTGTTTATTTGTTTGAAAAACAGGGTTAGGGTGAGGGGGTTCAGAACAGGAAAAGAAGATAGGGGCGGATTATAAAACTATTTTCTAAGCAATATATAAAGGAGGAAGGAGTAGTCAATGGAAAGACCCATTGTCAAAGCAGAGATTCGTGAGGGGGTTGGAAAAGAAAGGGCAAAAAAACTTAGGGCAGAAGGTCTGATGCCAGCCATTCTTTATGGATCCAGGACAAAAGCCATTCCCTTGGTTCTTAATTCAAAAGAGTTGGCAAAAGCCCTTCGAACTGAAGCAGGAGAGAATGTCTTGATCGATTTAGATATTCAAAAGGGCGGTGAATCTCAGAGAAAAGTGGTTATGGTCAAAGAGATTCAATTCGATCCCCTCCAGAAAATGATGCTCCACACCGACCTATACGAGGTGGTCATGGATGAAATGGTTACGGTCGAAGTCCCCATCCACCTTGTTGGAAAGGCAGAGGGGACAAAATTAGGGGGGATTCTCGAACAGATTAAAAGGGTCATCCAGATCCAATGCCTTCCAGCAGATATTCCAAAATCGATTGATATTGATATAAGCCATCTAAAGATTGGCGATTCAATCCACGTCAAGGATATTCATATAGAAAATGCCAGGATCATAGCAGATTCAAACTTTACGATCGTCACCGTGGTTCCACCCACAGTGGAGGAAAAGGTGGCGGAGGCTCCCCCTCCTGAAGTTGCAGAGGTAAAAGAGAAGGCTGAAGAGGAGAAATAAACAGATGTGAAAATCATCTTCGGGCTTGGAAATCCAGGGGTCCGCTATCGAAAGACCCGGCATAACATCGGGTTTCAGATTGTGGACCAACTTGCCAGAAAGTATCATATCCCTATCTCATCAAGACTTTTTAAATCTCTTTATGGAAAAGGATGGATTGATGTTGAGGAAGTGATCCTGGCTAAACCAATGACCTATATGAACAGAAGCGGAGAGGCGGTCAGAGAGGCACTCAATTATTTTCATCTCTCGCCTGAGAATTTAATAGTTGTTCATGATGATTTAGACCTTCCCTTTGGAAGACTTCGGTTTAAAAGGAAAGGGGGTGATGGAGGACATCAGGGGGTTCGGTCTATCATTGAATCATTAAATCAAAATAATTTTCTGAGATTGAAAGTTGGAATTGGAAGACCTCCTGAGGGGATGGATCCTTCAGAATATGTCCTCAGTCCATTTGACGAGATTGAGAAGTCCAGATTAGGGATGGTGATCTCAAAAGGTGCAGAATCGATCAAAGTTTTGCTTCTCGAGGGGCTGGAGATTGCAATGAACAAATTCCAAAGAAGGGTAGAAACATAGTTCCTTAAAGAGATTCAAGAAAATCTAAATAGTTAAAGAAAGAGGAATTAGGGCAACCCTTTAGGGTTGCTTAAAGAGAGGGGGAAAAGCGATGGATTGGGTTTGGATATCTGTGGTCTGTGGCATTTTAGGATTTGCAACAGTATTCTATTTTGTTCGCTATGTACTTCGTCAATCTCAAGGAACTGAAAGGATAAAAGAGATTTCGAGCGCCATTCAGGAAGGCGCCTTAGCCTTTATTCACAGGGAATATCGAACAGAGATCATTGTTATCATCATCGCTGCTATTATTTTAGCCCTCATCCCAGCACTTGGGTGGAAAACAAGTATTGCCTTTCTCTTTGGTGCCATATGTTCAATGGGGGCAGGCTATGCAGGAATGAATATGGCCATCCGCTCCAATGGTCGAACCACCACAGCGGCCAAAGAGAGTCTGAATCAGGGGCTAAGGGTTTCTTTCAGGGGAGGAGCGGTCATGGGGTTGACTGTGGTAAGCATTGGGGTGATTGGGCTCTCTATCCTCTATTTTGCCTGGCATAAGGATCCCAACTTTCTTGCAGTCATACCAGCATTTGGGACCGGAGCCTCTCTGGTTGCCCTCTTTGCCCGGGTAGGAGGAGGAATATTTACAAAGGGAGCGGACGCAGGTTCAGACTTGGTCGGTAAGGTTGAGGCAGGAATTCCAGAGGATGACCCAAGAAATGCTGCAGTGATTGCTGATTTTGTAGGCGACAATGTTGGAGATGTCTGTGGGATGGGAGCAGATCTTTTCGAATCCTATGTGGAAACAGTGGTTGCAGCCATGACCCTTTGTATTGTAGGGGTTGTGGTTGCTCCAGAGGCCATTGCCCCTTGGGTGAAAAAGTTATTTCCTTCTCAATCCCCAGAGGATTCTCTAAGGGCTGCCTGGTGGCTTCCCATGCTGATCATGGCAGGGGGAATTATAGCGTCCATAATTGGCTGTTTCTTTGTTAGAGTTGCGGAAAAAGTAGAAATGTCTGCTCTCTTAGGCGCCCTAAGACGGGGTACACTTAGCGCTTCAATTTTAACCGCAGTCTTTGCCTTTCTAATCATTCATCTTTTAAATGCCCAGTTGGGCCTTTTCTGGGCTGTTCTTGCAGGATTAATTTCTGGAGTTTTAATGGGGGAGAGCACCAATTACTTTACGTCCTATGCTTTTAAACCTACAAGAGAGATTTCACAGGCCTCTACAATTGGAGGAGGTGCTACAATTGTGAGGGGCTTTGCCACTGGTTTAATGAGTTGTTGGCCACCTGTTCTTCTGGTGGCTATCGCTACGATTGTGGCCTTCTACTTTGCAAGTTTTTACGGAGTTGCGATTGCTGCTGCCAGTATGCTTTCTACCCTGGGTGTCACATTAGCAACGGATGCCTACGGACCAGTGGCTGACAACGGAGGGGGCATTGCCACAATGGCTGAACTCCCCCCAGAAGTTCGAGAAAGGACGGATGCTCTCGATTCTCTCGGTAACACCACAGCGGCTACAGGAAAGGGTTTTGCCATAGGGGCAGCAGTCCTAAATGCCCTTGGCCTCATTCTTTCTTATGCCTTGGCTGCAGGTTTAGTAACTATTACCGCCGATGGAAAGATTAGCGCACCACCGGAGTTGAGCTTACTCTCTCCTTCTGTAATTGTGGGAATGCTTATTGGAGCCTTGGTACCTGCTATTTTCGTAGCCATTACCATGAAATCGGTTGGGGTAACAGCAGGATTAATCGTTGAAGAAGTTCGAAGGCAATGGCGAGAAATACCAGGCTTGAGGGAAGGAAAGGCCAAAGCCCAGTATGACCGATGTGTAGATATCTCAACCCGAGCAGCCCTGAAGGAGATGTTGGCTCCTTCGATTATGACCATCATTGTTCCAATTCTGGTCGGGATCATCCTCGGGAAATACGCCCTTGGTGGGTTTCTAATCAGTTCACTGGCTACGGGATTTATTCTCGCAGTAACCCTCAATAATGCTGGTGGGGCTTGGGATAATGCTAAGAAATGGATTGAGGCAGGTCAATTTGGTGGAAAAGGTTCAGAGGCCCATAAGGCTGCAGTGGTAGGGGATACGACAGGTGATCCAATGAAAGATACCGCAGGGCCATCCCTGAATATTATGCTAAAGTTGATGTCCGTGATCTCGCTTTTATTAGCCCCTGTCCTTACACATTTTCACGGTTTATTATAAAAAGAGTTTTTATTCGCCCTTTTCAATCTCCATGAAGATCTTTCCATGGTGAAAGATCCTTACCCCTCCTGTCTCTTCAGATACCACAATGGCCAGGGCATCGGTCAGGCTGGTAATACCTGCAGCCGCCCTGTGGCGGCTCCCAAGACCAAGGGGGATTTCAATATTTTCTCCAGAGGCATCGAGGTGCCTTCCTGCTGCCAGGATGACACCATCCTCTCTAAAGATAAAGGCGCCATCGATCGATGAAAATTCTTTCACCGTCTCCTTAAGTCGTGGGTCTAAAATATTCCTTTCCTCCTCAGGATATCCCTGAAAAGGATTAATCACCATGGGGTGTGAGAATTTGAGGACATCCTCATGTTTTCCCAATATAAAGATCGTTCCTACTGGTTTTCTACCCTCTTTTCCTTCTATAGAGATTTCTAAGGCAAGGTTCAGGACAGTTTCAAAAACGTCTGGCCTTACAATTTCAGAAAGCACAGGTAGATCGGTAGAAGAAATGATTTCAAATTCCTTTCCGAATTCAAGGATCAATAAATTATCAAGGAGTTTGGACTGTGGGATGCCGGAGAGGCAAATCCATTTATCTCCTTTTTTGACCAACCCCTCGGATAGTGCCTGGATGATCGCCATCTTAATTTGATTGATTCGCCCCAGAGGAATATCAGGAATCCTTAATACTTTTTTGAAGAAAGATATTGCTTCCTCAAAGGAAGACTGATTCTTGATGGCAAGAATAATTTCAGCCTGCTTCTCTTGGGCAAGTTTTGCAAGAGCCTCGTAATCCTCAATGATATCAGCATAAATGAGCACCCCTTCTGCCCGGACCTTTTTCGCCAAAGAACAGGCTGTTTCTACCATAATTCGGTTCTGTTGTTTCATGGTCCCCTCCCGGCCCCAATCGAAGGCAATTTTCCCCTAAAGGGGTCTTTATTTTCTTAATTTTTTATTATACAAATAATTAGTCAGAAAATAAAGGTTAGATTCTTACATAATTAAATCTTGGGAATTTCATTCTATCAATTTTTATTAGGGCAAGCCTTTAGGTTTGCATATCATTTTAATCCAAGGCTAAGGCCTTGACCTATAAAATTTGGTTATGGGTGAAAAAAATTTCAAACATTTTTGGTTAGTTTAACATTAAATAATTTTGGGGGATGAATGGGGTTTCGATGCGGGATTGTTGGCCTTCCCAATGTTGGGAAATCGACCATATTTAATGCCCTTACCTCAGCAGGGGCAGAAGTGGCTCCCTATCGGTTCTGTACAATCAATCCAAATGTTGGCATTGTTCCTGTTCCAGACGAGAGGCTTACAAGAATTGCACAGTTAATCCATCCTAAAAAAGTAACCCCAACCACCCTCGAATTCTTCGATATTGCAGGTTTGGTAAAAGGGGCAAGCCAGGGCGAGGGGTTAGGCAATCAGTTTTTGGACCACATTCGAAATGTTGATGCCATTGCCCACGCAGTCCGTTGCTTTACCAATGAGAATGTGGCCCATGATTTCGGTTCAATCGATCCAGTGCGAGATATCGAGGTCGTTAACACAGAACTTATCTTATCTGATCTGCAGACATTGGAAAGAAGAATGACCAAGATAGAAAAACTCCGCCGTGTAGGCTCGAAAGAGGTTTCATTGACCTTAGAAGTCTATCAGGAGGTTCAAAATATACTAAATAAAGGACATTGGCCCAAAAATCTAAATTTCTCTGGGGAGAAGGAATCCATCTTTTTGGATCTTCATCTCCTGACGGCCAAACCTGTTTTTTATATAGCGAATGTCGACCAGAAGGGGCTGAGAGGTGAAACCCCATTTTTGAAATCTTTGATCCAGTGGGCAGAAAGGGAGGGGAATAAGGTTGTTGTCATCTGTGGCGATCTGGAGGCGGAGATTGCCGAATTAAAAGAGGAGGAGAGGGAGGAGTTCAGAAGAGAATTGGGGCTGGAAGGTTCGAGTCTTGAGAGATTGATTAAAGTAGGATATGAAATTTTAGGATTGGTTACATTTTATACTACAGTCAGTTCTGAACTGAGGGCGTGGACAGTGAAAAAAGGAACCACTGCTCCCAGGGCAGCCGGTAAAATCCATAGCGATATGGAGAAAGGGTTTATCCGTGCCGAGGTCGTTTCTTTTTCAGATTTTATAGCCTGTGGTTCTGAACATGGTGCAAGGGAAAGAGGGCTTTTGCGATCTGAAGGGAAGGATTATATTATTCAAGATGGGGAGATCATTCATTTCCGGTTTAATGTTTAAAGAAAGGGACATTTAAAATGAAATTTTTAAGATTTCTCTATCACATGATTCCAGTCATAGGGTATTTCATCAAAGACTTATTCTGGGGAAGGCTTTCTCTGGAAGAGACCCGCACCAACTACCTTTTTGGAAAGGCCCATGCCTTTGATTGCGCAAACCTTTTTGAGAAAGCCATAGGAGTCTATAAAAAAATATTGGAGCAGAATCCGAATCATCTTCCTGTTCTTTTAGGCCTTGGAGGAATCTATTTTCGAAGGGGATTATATGATAGGGCAATCCCCTATTATGAAAAGGTTATCCGAAAGAATCCGAAACACTACTTGGCACATTACTGGTTGGCCATGTGTTTCTGGAAATTACACCGCTACCACGCAGCCATCAATACCCTTGAAGAGGTGATTGGATTTCTACCAACCTTTAAAGATGCCCTCAACCTGATGGGAGAGTGTTATGAAAAAATTGGAGAGGCAGCAAAGGCCGAACACTGCTACCTTAAAGCCATCAGCGTTGATCCAGATGGAATTATCATTCACCAAGGGATTTTGAATCCCCCATCCCAAGAAAAGGGGGAGGAGAGAAGGATAAAACATTGACAGTGTTTTGAAGGAAGGCCTTTGGAATGAACATTTATCCATTCTCCTTTTTCATTTTTTCCTTTGCAGAAAGGAATTTCTCTTCATTCAGGATTCTTGGAGAGATACCACGGAATCCGCCCATGGTTGGGTCAGGAGGAAGGAGGATCCAGGCAATTCCTAAGTCATCATCTATTTGGACAATTTCATCATCGGGTTGTAATTTTTTCATTCCCTGAGGTTCTATCAGTAATTGATCTATCTTATAAATAAAGATGATTTGGGTGGTAAGGGAGTTCACAACTTATCAAATTCTGGATATGGGACCAGAAAGGGTGAGATTCCCTATACGCGTGGAAATTGAATTTCAACAGGAGGGAATTCACCCTATTCGTGATTCGCTTCGTAAAAAGGTTCTTTACAATAAGCCTTTTCTCCTGAAGCGCTATCCCCAATTGCGAGAAGAAGAATTAGACCTCCTGGTTGAAGAAGGGGTAAGGAAAGCGATTGAAGATCAATTCCCTTTTTCAGAAGAAGAGGCCTCTTCTTTCCCGATGGCCAATTTTGATTTAAGTTCACTAAAGAAATAAACGAGCATTCCTGCCCCGATGAGGATT
>JBBIRM010000102.1:0-10084 GCA_037441765.1 Deltaproteobacteria bacterium
ATCGGAGTGCATTCAGTGCCGAACCTGTGCTGAGGTTTGTCCGCAGAATGCGGTTATATTTCCTGCCTCTTTATCTTTGGGAGGGGAATATTCAAAGATAGACTTTTCGAGGAGGGGATTTCTCTATTCTCTTGTGGGAGGATTGGGATTGGGGTTTTTGGCCAACCAAACACCATTTATCCACAGGCAGAATAAATATCAACTCATTCGACCCCCGGGTGCCATCCCTGAAACAGAGTTTTTGCGGACCTGTATCCGATGTGGTGAATGTATGAAGTCTTGCCTGACCAATACCCTACAGCCCTGTTTCTGGGAGTCTGGACTTATGGGGTTATGGACCCCAAAGATGGACTTGCGTTTGGCCCCCTGTGATCAGAATTGTAATGTCTGCGGTAAGGTCTGCCCAACCCAGGCAATCCGGTCATTACCCTTAGAAGAGAAGACACATGCAAAAGTGGGAACAGCTGTTTTGCGGAAAGAGATGTGTCTTGTCTGGGCCCAGAACAAACTCTGCCTCATTTGTGATGAGATCTGTCCATATAATGCGATTGTTTTTAGGCCAGTCGAAGGATATCGACGCCCATTTGTCATTGCCTCCAAATGTAATGGTTGCGGATTTTGTGAGCAAAGATGCCCTGTAAGGGGAGAATCGGCCATTGTGGTGATTCCAGAAGGAGAGGTTAGGCTGAAAGAAGGCTCATATGTCAAGGAGGCAAAGAGGTTAGAGTTGGAGTTCAAGCCCGACCCCGGGGACGATAGATATATAATTGAGGAGTCTGGTTTCAAATTGGATGAGAAAAAGAGGGATGAAAAGAAACCTCCTGTTGAAGAAAAACCTACGCCCCAAAAGCCCAAGGGATTTTTATAAAATCTCAAACTGGGTTTATTATAAGTAAAAATTATCGTTATTGGCCAAGAGTGGCTTTTTGACGGAGGGGTTTAAGTAAGAAGTCAAGGGCGTCAATAATGTTTGTAAAGATGAGGTCTGCCCTTTGAATTAACTTCCCCGATGTTCCTTCTTTTCCAATTACAACCATACTTAAACCTGCTTCTTCCATCATACGGAAATCATCAATCCCATTACCAATCACGGCAGTCCTTGGAGGTCCCAAATTTAATAATAGATCTAATTTCTGCAAGGAGGAATCATCCTCCTTGGCAAAAAATAGTTCTGCCTTGACTCTCCTTAGAGTTTCTTTAACCTTCTCTTGTTCCCCTTTTATTAAAATATAGATCTTCGTTCTTTTGGAAAGAAGATTGATTTTGTCCTTTGCCTTGGGGTGGACACGTCCATCTGAAGCAAGCGTTCCTTCAAAATCAATCAGAATATGGTCAATCTCGATGGGTTCTTGTCCTGGTCTCTGGATAGATATCATTCTGCTTTATCCGTTAGAATTAAATCCTCTCGTTAACCCACTCCCTTTCTCCTCTTAATATAAAGGAGGTTAGGTTGGGTTATTCATTTATATGAAGTGCCCTCTGCCTCATCACTTCGTAAAGGATCATTCCAGCCGATACAGAGACATTGAACGAGGAGACAGGGCCCTTCATGGGAATGGAGAATAGTCGATCGCATCTCTGTTTGACCAGGGGCCGGATTCCCTTTCCTTCCCCGCCAATCACAATGGCAAGGTTGATATTGAGATCCAGCTCGTAGAGATGATCCTTTGCTTCTCCAGAGGCCCCGTAAACCCATATCCCTTCGTTTTTCAGATAATCAATCGTCTTAGCAATATTGACGACTCGTCCGATAGGCAAATGGGCGACCGCTCCTGCTGAGGCTTTCACCACCGCCGGGGTAATCCCCACTGCTCTATCTTTTGGGATCAGTATGCCATCAACGCCGCATCCTAAGGAAGTTCTAATTATGGATCCAAAATTTTGAGGATCCTGAACGCCATCAAGAATCAATAGTAAAGCCTTCGATCCACTCTCTCTCCAGCGAGAGATGATCTCATCCGTTCCCGCATAGGAGATCTCCTGAAGTATAGCGATGATGTTCTGATGGACCCCTCCTTTGCTCAATCTCTCAAGAGATTCCTTCTGGCAGAATATAATAGGGATATTCTTTTTGCTTGCTTTCTCAATGATTGTTTGTAAATTGGAAGAGGGTTTTTGTGTTCCAAGAAATATTTTTTGGATGGGTAAGTTTGATTTCAGTGCTTCCTCAACAGGGTGAATTCCATAGATAATATGAGACATAGAATGATGAAATCCGAAGAGTTTGTTTAGAATTTAGCGTTTTGGGTTTAGGGTTTCATATTAAGAGATATCTTCAATAATCCTCTCAACCGCTTCTATGGGATCTTTAGCCTCCCTAATGGGCCGTCCGATGACAAGGTAATCTGCGCCTGCGGAAAGTGCTTCGCGGGGGGAGAGGGTTCTTTTCTGATCGTCCTTTTTATCCGAAGGAGCGCGAATGCCAGGCGTAACAATGAGAAAATCCTTACCACATTTTTCTCGAATTATACCTATTTCCTGAGGTGAAGCAACCACACCATCCACCCCTGCCTTTTTTGCGAGAAGGGCGAGTCGTAAAACTGCCTCAAATATCGGACCATTCAACCCAACCTCTCTTAATGTCCCCTCATCCATGCTTGTTAGAAGGGTGACCGCCAAGATAATAGGTCTGGGAATGGCGAGGCTTTTGGCCACTGTCCTCGAGGCCTCAACCGTCTTTCTCATCATTTCAAATCCTCCGAGGGCATGAAGGTTAAACATCGTTACCTGATGCTTGGTAGCCTCCTCCCCTGCTTTGGAAACCGTGTTGGGAATGTCATGGAATTTCAGATCGAGAAAGACCTTCTGCCCTTTCTGCCGAATCATATCGATCACCTTTGGCCCGGTGTGGGTAAAGAGTTGTTTGCCTACCTTAAAAACCCCAACATGGTCTTTAAGCAAGTTCACCCATCGCTGGGCTTCTCGAAAATGTTCGACATCGAGAGCAAAAATAATCCTTTCTTTAGGATGTTTCACTTAGATTCACCCAATATTTTTCTTAATCATATAAAGATTAGGTTAAGAGTGTCAATAGGCAATTTTGAGGCCTCTGTTCGAATGCGAACACTGAGAAGTTATTAATGTGAGCACTAAATAAATGACATTTTAATAAGGGCTCGGCAAGCCACAAGGGCTTGTTCTACGAGAAATTAAACGAATCTCAAACGTAGGGTAAGGGCTTTTCCCATGCCGCATCCGGTCTCATTTCTTATGTCGAATTAAGACACATTCTCATTGGGAAAGTCGATAAGACAGACCATGGGGGAAGGTAAGGGGGATAACTTTAAATATTTAATTGCCCTGATTAATAATATGGGATAAAAGTGATAGACGGTCATCGTAATGCCTCAATGAAAGGGGAGGAATTATATGAATCGGGTAGGGATATCTCCGAAAATCCTATAAAGCGGATCGGTTAATAGAATGCCTTAAGAAAGTGATTCCACATAGTAGATGGTAGTTTTTTCAATACTCAAGGGATTCCGTGGTCAGGGAGCACTCTAAGGTTTCCGCTATAAGATTTTCTCCGACATCCCTACCCGATTCCCCAGATGAGTGAGAGGTTATTGGTCAGCCAATTTTTAGTTTACAAGTCCTGGGGGCTTTGGTATAAATTTAATAAACAAGGAGCATAGGAGAAAATCATGACCTCAGGAAACAGAGAGATAATAGAAGAGGATCGGAAGGTTCGTTTTCTCCGTTACTTAGTTGATTTTACCCTTCTCTCCATCCAGCAGAACGACCTCACCCTCGAAGAGGCATTGAAGATGGTAGAGGATGTTAAAAGGACAACCCTTGGACTTTTCCCCGAAAAGGAAGATGCCTTCGAATTGATCTATCGTCCCCGTTTTTATAGAGCCATTAGGGAACGATTTGGATTTAGCCCCCCATTTCCTGAGCGATCATTTCCTTAATCTTCTCGACCACATCTTCCTTCTTCACCAGAAGGATTTCACCAGTCCTCCTCTTTTTGATTTCCACCAGTCCTTTCTTTAAATTCTTCTCGCCAAGGGTGATTCTCAATGGAATTCCAATGAGATCTGCGTCTTTGAACTTTACTCCAGGGGTTTCTTCTCGATCATCATAGAGCACTTCTATCTTTTCATCTTTCAGGGCATGATAGAGTTGTTCCGAAGTTTCCCTCAAGAGGCCTATTTTAATGTTGACAGGAAGCAGTATTACTTGAAAGGGGGCGATGGCCATAGGGAAAACGATTCCATCCTTATCATAATACTGTTCGATTGCCGCTGCCAATGTCCTCCCAATTCCTATTCCATAACAACCCATCACGATCTCTCTTTCCCTTCCCTGTTCATCCAAAAAGGTTGCGCCCATGGCTTGACTATATTTTGTGCCGAGTTTGAAGGTATGCCCAACTTCGATTCCTTTATCCACCCTTGTCTCTCTTCCACAGATGGGGCAGAGGTCTCCGGGAAAAAATTTCCTGAGGTCCATAAATTGAGAGACCTCAAAATCCCTCCCCATATTCACATTCAGAAAGTGGTAATCCCTCTCATTGGCGCCTGTTACAAAGTTGACCATGGGTTCAATATCAAGATCAGCGAGGATGGGAATGGAGAGGCCAAGAGGACCGGCAAAACCCTTTGGGGCATGGGTGATCTCTTCAACCTTCTCATCTCCTGCCAGTTGAAGGTGATGGGTTTTCAGAGCAGATTTTAGTTTCCTCTCACTGATCTCATGGTCTCCCCGGACAAGGACAGCCACACAACCTTGATCCGTCTCGAAGATAAGGGTTTTGACCAAATCCTGAGGGGAGACCCTAAGAAACTGAGTGACCTCTTCTACGGTTCGCTGATTTGGGGTAAAGACCTTTTGAATGGATTTAAATGAGTCCCTTTTGGCAGTCTTTATTTGCCTTTTAAACTCTGCCCTTTCAACATTTGCTGCGTAGGAGCATTGGGTGCAACTAACAATGGTCTCTTCCCCTGTTTCCGCAAGCACCATAAATTCGTGCGAGAAGGACCCACCGATCAGTCCTGATTCTGCCTCCACCACTTTAAAGGTTAACCCGCACCTCCGAAAGATGCGACAGTAGGCATCAACCATCTTTTGATAACTCTCATCTGCTCCCTTCTCGTCAATATCGAAACTGTAGGCATCCTTCATCAAAAATTCTCGGGCTCGCATCACCCCAAAACGTGGCCTGATTTCGTCTCTAAATTTGGTTTGGATCTGGTAAAGGTTGAGAGGCATCTGACGATAAGAACGAATCTCCTTTCTGGCAATATCTGTAATGACCTCTTCATGGGTTGGACCGAGACAGCAATCCCGATTATGGCGATCTTTAAAACGGGCCAATTCCTTTCCATACTCCTCCCATCGATGGCTCTCCTGCCAGAGCTCTGCAGGTTGGACAAATGGGAGGAGGACCTCCAGGGCACCTGCCTGGTTCATCTCCTCCCGAATGATCGTTTCAACTTTCTGGATCACTCGAAATCCAAATGGAAGGAAATTGTAGATCCCGGAGGTCAGTTTTCGAATCATCCCTGCCCTGAGCATGAGTTGGTGGCTGGGGACCTCTGCCTCCGAAGGGACTTCCTTCAGGGTAGGAAGAAAATATTGAGAATATCGCATTGCATCTCTCCTCTCCTTTATTGTGAGGTTGGAAAAGAGATTAAAACATTCAACCCCTTGAAAAAGGGTCTTCTAAGAGTAATAATTCCTTTAAAAAAATTTCTCCAAAATAATTAAACTGATAATAAGAAAAATTCAAACCCAAAAATAAATCATCGGGAGGAAAACTCCACTCCAATCCTCAAATGATGAAACGCATGCCTCCTTTCCACTGGCTTACCTTTTTCTTCCTAATTGGATTGATCATTGTTTCTATTATTTTTAAAGGTCATATCCCAAAATGGCGATTTCTTCTTCTCAACTACCTTCTTCTTTTGGGTCTCCTCCTTATCTTGAATCTTTCTTTGTCTCGTGGAGAAAAGGGAAGGGCGAATAGATTCCTTACCCATTTCTCTCCCATTCTATTTGTAATCCTTATCTACGAATCCCTCGGGAATCTCATCCAGCATCTTCGGCCAGACATCGATCCCTGGTTGATTCAGATCGATTACTTGATATTCGGAGTCCACCCCACACTCTGGATGGAGCAGTGGATTACCCCATGGTTCACGGATATTATGTCCTTTGCTTATGGAAGTTATTATTTCATTCCCGTGACCCTCATCACCGTCCTCTATTTCAAAAAGAGGTTCCCTGAATTGGAACGTTCTATCTTTATTCTCCTCTTTGGCTATTATGCCTCTTTTATTGGTTATATTCTTTTTCCGGCCATTGGCCCCCGTTACACAATGGCTCATCTCTATACAGTCCCCCTTGAGGGAAGTTTCCTCACCGATATGGTCAGGGATGTGCTAAACCTCCTCGAACATAATAAAAGGGACTGTATGCCAAGTGGTCATACCCAGATCGTCCTCATGACCCTCGTTTTAGCCCGTCGTTACGAAAGGGTTCTTTTTTATATTCTTTTTCCCCTGATCTGTGCACTGATCCTCTCAACCGTCTATTTGAGGTATCACTATGTGATAGATCTTTTTGTGGGAGGAGGGTTTGCCATGGGTTGTATGATCCTTGCTCCCCATCTTTACGATGCCTGGAAGAAGACTCATAGTTGAGTTTCATAAATCCTGTAAGTCTTGTAGTGCTTTCCACCCAGGGACTCAATCCCATGTTTCATAAGGTGATTGTTTTCAAGAATCCATGAGCATTCTGCAGATTCAAACCCTTTTTGGAGCCCATTTTTTATTGTCTCAGCATAGAGGAGCCCTTCCGCACCTTTTTTTTGAAAACCGTGCTTTATTCCAAGAAGCATCATACGGATGGTCTTTATCTTTCTACGATAATAGAGGTATTTAATACCTCCTATGAGGCCTATCCTCCCGTTGAGGTGTTTAAGAACCTGATTATAATCAGGAAGGGCGACAGAGAACCCGATGGGCTCTTCTCCCAAGTATACGAAAAGGACTAAATCAGGGATGGCAAACGGGATTAAATTTTTTGCCAGATCATCGATCTCCTCATCAGTCAATGGAACAAAACCCCAGTTTTTACTCCAGGCTTGATTGTAAATCTCCTTGATCGTCTTTAACTCTTTTTCTATCTGACCAAACCTGATTGGCCTAACCCAGAGACGAGGTTCCCTTTTTTTAACCAGTTCCTCTAATCGGGACAATCGTTCCTCCACAAGAGAAGATTTCTCGATCAGGTAGGCGTAAAGATCTATCGCCTTTTTCCATCCCAATTTTTCTAAGAAAGATGAGTAATAGGGGGGGTTGTAGGGCATCATGAGGACTGGAGAGGACTGAAATCCATCAATAAGTAGCCCACATTCATCATTGGTAGAAGGGTTCATGGGACCAAGGCCCTTTTGCATCCCTTTCTCCCTTAACCAGCCTTTTACTTTTGAGAAGAGGGATTGAGCAACCTCTCCATCTTCTATTGATTCGAAGAATCCGAAGAAGCCCACCTTTTCTTGATGAAATTCAATATAGTGATGGTCCACAATCCCTGCAATCCTTCCTACCACCTTCTTTCCCCGATAAGCAAGAAAGAGGGCAATCTCTGCGTGGGTGTGGAAAGGGTGTTTTGGACTCAATTTATAAAGTTGGTCTTTGATTAGAGGTGGAACCCAGTAACGGTCTCCCTGGTAGATCGCCCAGGGGAGACGGATGAAGGACATTAGATCTTCTTTACTTTTTACCTCTTCGACCTTGATTTCCTGATTTGCCATTCCATTGGATTCCGTTAGATTAGACCCATCTGTTTTCCTATCATCTCAAAAGCCTCAAGGACCCTATCCAGTTGTTCTTCGGTATGTGTGGCCATATAACTCGTTCTGAGGAGTTCCCTGCCTGGGGGGACGGCAGGACTCACCACAGGGTTCACAAAAATGCCCTCCTCGAAAAGGCGTTTACACATCTCATAGGTCTTTAGATCGTTTTTGATGATGATGGGAATAATCGGAGTTTCACTCAAGCCCGTATCAAAACCGAGGGCCTTATAGCCGGAAAGCATCTTTCGAGTATTTCTCCAGAGTTTTTCTCTTAGTTGAGGTTCCTCTTCGATGATGTCAAGTGCCGCACTGACGGATGCGACCAGTGCAGGAGGGAGGCTGGCGCTAAAAATCATGGATCTACCAATGTGTTTAATATAATTAATCACCTCCTCCGCCCCCACGACAAAGCCCCCGATCGCTGCAAGTGATTTACTGTAGGTGCCCATGATCAGGTCGACCTGATCCTCCAAGCCAAAGTGCTCTGAAGTTCCCCTGCCTCCCTTTCCTAAGACGCCTATGCCGTGGGCATCATCCACCATGATCCTCGCCCCATAAGCCTTTGCTAATTTTACAATGGGGGGGAGATCCACAATGTCTCCTTCCATGCTGAAAACCCCGTCCACAATGATCAACTTTCCTTTATTTTTTGTACTTTCGAGGACTTTTTCAAGGTCCTTCATATCATTATGTCGGAATTTTTTCACCTGCCCAAAGGAGAGGCGACAGCCATCAATGATGCTTGCATGATCGTATTTGTCAATGATGGCCACATCGTTTCGACCCAGAAGGGCGGATATGGTTCCTAAATTGGTTTGATAGCCTGTGGCAAAGACCAGGGCCGCTTCCTTTCTGAAAAATCGAGCCAGTTTCCTTTCCAACTCCTCGTGGAGTTCAAGGTTCCCGTTGAGAAACCTTGAGCCGGCGCAACCGCTTCCAAATTTCTCCACAGCCTTTATGGCTGCCTCCTTCACTCTGGGGTGATTGGTAAGGCCGAGATAGTTGTTCGATCCTATCATGATGACCTTCCTTCCATTGACCAATACTTCCGAGTCTTGAGCGGATTCGATTTTTCTAAAGAAGAAATAGAGGCCACTTTGCTTTATACTTTGATATGTTCCCCAAACTTTTTGACATTTTTCGAAGACATCCATGAGATCACCCCATTCTTTTGGCTATAGCCATTTTTCTTTTTTATACCAGTTGAAGGTCAACTGGGCTCCTTGAAAAAGGGAAAATTGAGGATGGAACCCGAGCATGGTTTTGGCCTTAGTGATATCGCACGTCCAATTTCTTTGAACCATTTCTATTGCCTTTCCTCTATTGAGGAGGGATGGTTTTTTTGAGAGTTTGGATAGGTATTCAGAAAAAAAAGCGATTCCAAAGATCATCCGCTCGGGGATCCGAAGCCTAAGCGCACGGACCCCCATCACCTGGGCAAAGATGTTCCCAATCTCCTCCATACGGTAAGAATGACCATCGGATAGAAAGAAAATCTCTCCGCTCTTTGTTTGGGCCTCTGAAGCCATGAAGATGGCCCGGACCAGATCCTCCACATAACACAGGCTGATATGCTGGACAGGTCCTGTAAGGCAGGGGTTGATCCGTTTTGAGAGGCATTTAAAGAAGGTATAGATGTCCCGATCTCTGGGCCCATAGACCGCAGAAGGTCGGAGGATGAGAATGGGAAGTTTGTGAGAGTGAGTGAGAGCGAACTCCTCACCCATCCATTTGCTCTGGCCATAAGGTGAGATAGGTTCGCAAGGATCTGACTCTTTTTTACACCCATTTCGTGAGGGGCCCGATGCAGCAAGGCTCGAGAGGTAGATCAATTTCTGTATGAAAGGATTCTTTTCGAGAACCGCCCTCACAAGATTTTTTGTCCCAATCGCATTGACCTCAAAATAGGTTTTCTCTTTTAAGGCCTTTGTCACCCCGGCAAGATGATAGATTTGATCCACGCCCTTTACGGCATCCATCAAAGAATCTTTTTGGGTGATGTCTCCTTTCACCACTTCAATAGGAAGGTTCTTTAACCACCTCAACTCCTCCGGCCTTCGGACAAGACATCGAACATGAAATCCTTTCTTTAAGAGAGCCTCTGTTAGGTGGCTCCCGATAAATCCTGTGGCTCCTGTGACTAAAGCCTTCACAATGAATTCTCCTTATTTAAACTTTAAAATTTTATCTGTTTTCAGGGAATTGTCAAGGAGAACCGCCAGGATTCCAGGGACACGGCAAGTTTTAGCCGATTAGGGTTATCCTTAAAAAGTTTTAAGA
>JBBIRM010000103.1:0-10024 GCA_037441765.1 Deltaproteobacteria bacterium
ATTCCTCCTCGTATAATGTATTTGGAGGGTAAGCCCTTGTGGCTTACCGTTATCGGTAAGGGGCAAGCCCTTACCCTCCACCTCATAACTACACCTCTTTTCCACTATTGTCAAATAGATTAAATGAATCTCTGAAAAAGGAGTACGTATAAAATAAGGAATAAAGCTACAATACTACGAATCAAATATTTTAAAGTGAATATTTTCAACAATGTTTCTATTCTTTATGGCTTACCGTTTTAGGTAAGGGATAAACCCTTACCCTACATCCCCATAACTTGGAAATTTATCCTTGTTTATTCTTATCCAATTTGATATAAATAGGCCTGATGTTAGCCCGGGTATTAAGCAGTACTGTCTTTGGGATCGATGCTTATGTCGTAGAGGTGGAGGTCGATATTGCACAGGGGCTTCCCACCTTCGCAACAGTGGGACTCCCTGAGGGTGCTGTTAAGGAATCTAAGGAGAGGGTTAAGGCAGCAATCAAAAATTGTGGTTACGACTTTCCACCCAGAAGAATTACGGTGAATCTCGCCCCAGCGGATGTGAAAAAGGAAGGTGCCGCTTTTGACCTTCCGATGGCCATTGGAATCCTTGCAGCCACAGAGGTCGTCCAAAAATCTAAACTCGACCATTATTTTATCTTGGGTGAACTATCTCTTGATGGGAAGATAAAACCCATCAAAGGGGCGCTTCCAATTGCTGTCACAGCAAGGGATAAAGGAATAAATGGGATTCTTCTCCCGAGGGGAAACTCAAAAGAGGCTGCTGTGGTCAAGGGCATTGAAATCCTCCCTCTGGACAACCTTATTGATTGCGTTGAGTTTCTCAATGGAAGACTCCACATCGAACCTGTAACCGTCGACCTCGATGAGATCTTTAAGACCGAGATGAACTATCACGTGGATTTCAATGAGGTGAAAGGTCAGGAGCATGTAAAGCGTTGTCTCGAGGTGGCCGCAGCAGGAGGACACAATGTAATCATGATAGGTCCTCCAGGTTCTGGGAAGACGATGCTGGCAAAACGCCTTCCAACGATTCTACCAGATATGAATTTTGAAGAGAGTATTGAGACGACAAAGATCCACAGCGTCATGGGATTGATCCCTCCTGAAACTTCTCTCATCGTCACCCGTCCTTTTCGAAACCCCCATCATACCATCTCCGATGCAGGTCTGATTGGAGGGGGGCAGATCCCTAAACCAGGGGAGGTTAGCCTCTCACACAATGGAGTGTTGTTCTTAGATGAATTGCCTGAATTTAAAAAGAATGTCTTAGAGGTGATGCGACAACCTTTGGAAGAAGAGAGGGTGACGATTTCACGAGCAGCAACTTCCATCACCTACCCTGCACGGTTTATGCTTGTTGCTGCGATGAACCCCTGCCCTTGCGGTTATTATGCTGATCCCAACAATGAGTGTTCTTGCACCATTCCACAGATTCAGCGCTATCGATCCAAAATCTCTGGTCCCTTGATGGATCGAATCGATATTCATATCGAGGTGCCTGCGGTAAAATATCGCGATCTCGCAAGCCGTGAGGCAGGGGAATCCTCAAAAGAGATGAAGAAGCGGATTGATGAGGCTCGAAAAATTCAGCTCAATCGCTTCAAGGGAATGAAGATTTACTGCAACGCCCAGATGACCAATCGCCATATTAAGAAATTCTGTGAGATTGATGAAGACAGTCAGAAACTCCTGGAGAAGGCCATTGATAAGTTTGGGTTAAGTGCAAGGGCCTACACGAGGATTCTCAAGGTAGCCCGCACCATTGCTGATTTAGAGGGACAAGTCAACATCCAACCTCCCCACATCTCCGAAGCCATCCAGTACCGCACCCTGGATAGAAGTCTGATTTCCTAATATCTTTGTTGTTGAGAAAATGCCTTAAAAAGTAAAACCCGACTCCCCCTTTAGGAATTAACAAAAATTTTGGCAACTTTATGAAAAAATGTCATAAAAATTCATCTTTGGAAAGCAGAGAAAAATTTCTTACTAAAAAAAGGAAATAATTTCAATTTGTTATGCTCAATTGAATTTTTTTTAATTGGCATAGATTATGCTATTTATAAATTTCAACCCTAAAATGGACTTTAAAAGAGGTGATCTTATGCCCACCAACAGGAATAAAAAAGGATTTACCCTACTTGAATTGATTATTGTTTTAGCGATCATTGGCATTTTGGCTGCCATTGCAATCCCAGCATATAGAAGTCATGTTATAAGGGCGAAGATAACTGAAGTAACCAATGCGATGAGACATGTGGCCTCTGCGGTCAGTATCTATACTTAAGAATTGGTAATAAATGGTGGAACCATTGCCTGGCCAAACTGTCCTGATATCGCCTCTATACAGACCAGTTTAGGACTTTCGGTTGGTGGAACAAGGATTAGTTCTATTCAGATCTCTCAAGCAACTGGTGAGATTCAGGCTACCCTAACGAATATCGATAGTTCAGTGGATGGTCAAACCCTGTCTCTCATTCCCTCAATAGGGTCGGACGGAGGAATTTTATGGAATTGGGATGGGACTGTTCCTAAAATCTATCTGCCAAAGAGGTGAAACCCTTCTTATTTATCCACTACCTTCCCTGCCATCTTACAACCTTGATCTCCCCATCTGGAGGATTGATCTGAACTTCGAAGGTGATGGATTCCAATTTCTCTTTTGGGAGAGGGAATCCGATGATTAACACCCGTCCTGTCCCTGGAGGAAGAGGGAGATTAAGGAGGGACTCCTCAGGGGTTAAGTTAAAACCTTCTGAAGGAGCTTGGTCAAAAAAAATTACCTCTTTAGGGTTGACAACCACCCGGATGGTATTAGGAGGAGCAATGAATCTTCGACTTCGGTTAATCACCTCGATTTGAACCTCTAAGATATTTACAGGATGGGGCTTCGCTTCAATCTCTTTAGGATTAAAAGTGATTTCCCCAAACCTGATCTGAGGCCCTTTATCTTCTTTTGAAATGGTCTGGGAGAAAACCCACCTCTCACCCCCCAGATAAACCAAAATCAAAATAATGATTCCCGTAAGAAAGAGTAAGGTTTTCTTAAAATTTCTTCTCATCTTTTCTCATCTTGAAAAAATAGCCATATGGAGAAGATTGGGTCTAATCAACCTCCATTTTTTACCAGACACTCTAAGGCTGTAATGTATTCTTCAGTCATGCAGGTTGGGATTCGGTGCTTCTGCAGACACTCGAAACACTTACTGGGTTCATAGAGAGGAGTACTCACATATTTCTCACCACCATCAGGAAATAGAGTAACAATAATCCCATGGTCCAACTCTTTAGCCTTCTGTAGGGCCCCCCACATGGCCGCCCCCGAACTGATTCCACAGAAAATTCCCTCTCGAATCGTAAGGATTCGTGCCATCTCAAATGCATCCTCATCCCGCACATTGATCTTTTCATCCAATCGGCTCGGGTCATAGATTTCGGGAACGTACTGGGAGCTAAGGTTCTTCAGTCCCTGAATGGCAGAATTGGGATAAGGCTCCACCCCAACAATCTTAATTTCTGGATTATACTCCTTTAATCTCTTTGAAACGCCCATTAGTGTCCCTGTAGTCCCAAGACCTGCCACAAACATCTTGACCTTACCCCGGGTTGCCCTCCAGATCTCTTCTCCAGTGGTCTCATAATGGGCAAGCACATTATACTGATTCTCAAACTGATGGGGCATATAATATTTGGGGTCTTTTGCCATCTCCTCAGCCAGATCAATTGCTCCATCCATTCCCTTGGACCCTTCACTCAAAATAATCTTTGCTCCAAAGGCAGTAAGGATTTTTCTCCTTTCAATGCTCATTGTCTCAGGCATCACCAGTTCCAACCGATACCCTTTTACCGCACAGACCATGGCCAGAGCAATCCCCGTATTTCCACTGGTTGGCTCAATGACAATCTTATCCTTTGTCAAAAGCCCTTCCTTTTCCCCATATTCTATCATATATTTGGCAATACGGTCTTTGACAGAGCCTGCAGGATTATATTTTTCTAACTTCGCATAGACCTTTACCTTCTTGTTAGGGACAATGTGATTGATCTTGACCAAAGGAGTGTATCCCACTAAATCAACCATATCCTTGGCTACCCGATACATCCTTTTTTGCCTCCTTACAAATGAAAAGCGATCTTCTCCTTTCTTCTCCCTTTAAATCATACTTAAAATCTCAGCCTCACCATCGGTAATCGCAATGCTATGTTCGAAATGTGCTGAACGCTTTCCATCTAAAGTCACCACTGTCCAGCCATCCTGAAGGACCTTGACTTCATAGGTTCCCTCGTTGACCATTGGCTCTAAGGCTAAAACCATCCCTTTCTCCAATCTTGGACCCTGGTTAGGGGAACCGAAATTGGGTACTTGGGGTTCTTCATGAAGATCGCGGCCAATCCCGTGGCCAACAAAATCCCTGACTACAGAAAACCCATGCCCCTCCACCCATGTCTGAATGGCATAAGAGATATCATAAAGACGATTTCCCAATTTTGCCTCACGAATCCCAATCAAAAGTGCTTTTTCTGTTACATCAAGAAGCCTTCTGGCCTCTTCGTCTATCTCACCCACAGGAAAGGTCATGGCAGCATCTCCAAAATAACCTTTAAAATTGACCCCGACATCAATGCTGATAATGTCCCCTTCTTTTAACTTGCGTTGACCAGGAATACCGTGGACGACCTCCTCGTTGACAGAGGTGCAAAGAGTAGCAGGAAATCCCCGATACCCTTTGAAGGCTGGAATCCCACCTCTTGACCGAATCAAATCTTCTGCCACCTGATCCAATTCCTGAGTGGTCACCCCAGGCACAATCATTCCTTCCAGTTTCTTAAAGACCTCTGCCACAATGATGTTCGATTTCCTTAGAAGGTCAATTTCTCGAAGGGATTTAATAATGATCACAACATTTAGTATGCATTTGAACCCTTGAATTGTCAATATCTTACGCTTTTATTATATTGACTTTTCAACACTATCCAGTAAAATAGAATTATCGAGGTAAGGATTTACCATGATTCCAAGATATACCCGACCCGAGATGGGTAGGATCTGGACAGAGAGGCGCAAATTTGAAACCTGGCTTGAGATTGAACTTTTGGCCTGCGAGGCCCTCTCACAATTAGGATGGATCCCTGAGGAAGCAGTTAAGGAAATGAGGCAAAAGGCCTCTTTCGATATTGACCGCATCAATGAGATTGAACAGGTGACCAAACATGATGTGATTGCCTTTCTAACCAATGTGGGCGAATCGATTGGGGATTTATCCAAATATCTCCATTACGGACTTACCTCCTCCGACATCCTTGACACATCCTTTGCCCTCCTTCTAAAAGAGGCCTCCGAGATCATCCTCTTAGACATCCATCGATTGTTGGATGTATTGAAAAAACAAGCCTTCAAATATAAAGACACCGTCATGATCGGACGATCCCATGGGGTCCACGCCGAGCCCATCACCTTTGGCCTCAAATTGGCCCTCTGGTATGATGAGATGAGACGAAATCAGGTTCGAATGCAGAGGGCTAAAGATGCAATCAGCGTTGGAAAGGTTTCAGGGGCGGTGGGAACCTTTGCACACATCCCTCCATCTGTGGAGGAATTTGTCTGCAAAAGGTTGGGACTTAAACCCGCTCCAATCTCCACTCAGATTGTTCAAAGAGACCACCACGGCGAATTCTTTACCACACTGGCTTTAATTGCCTCATCGGTCGAAAAAATGGCTGTGGAACTGAGACATTTACAGAGAACTGAAGTTCTTGAAGCAGAGGAATTCTTCTCAAAAGGACAGAAAGGCTCCTCGGCCATGCCCCATAAGCGAAACCCCATCTCTGCTGAAAACCTATCAGGTCTGGCGAGGATAGTCCGATCTTACAGCCTTTCTGCCATGGAAAACATCCCCCTCTGGCATGAGCGTGACATCAGCCATTCCTCTGTTGAGAGGGTGATCGGTCCTGACGCCACCATTTTGGTCGATTACATGCTCCACAGACTCACCTCCTTGATTGAAAATCTTATTGTCTACCCTGAGAACATGAAGGCCAATCTCGAAAAGACCAGAGGTCTTATATTTTCAGAGTCCGTTCTTCTACTCCTTACCCGTAAGGGGCTCTCAAGGGAGGAAGCATATCACCTCGTTCAGAGGAACGCCATGAAGGTCTGGGAGGAAGGACAGGATTTTAAAACCCTCCTTTTGAGGGATGATACAATTAAAACCCTTTTAACCAAAGAGGAACTGGATGCGACCTTTGATATTCGTCATCATCTCAAACATGTGGACGAAATCTTTGAAAGGGTCTTTAAGGATTCATAAATGAAGAAAGATCAAAAGCCTCCTCCTGATTTAAGAGATCTACTTCGCCTCAAAGAGCCATCCAATAGAGGTGGAAAGAAGCCTGCACTGAAGAAGACTCATTTTACCATCTGGTATTTCGTCATCGCCTTGCTCATCATCTTCCTCATTCAGAACTATGTCGTTCAGAAAAGGGCTGAGGATGTCATCCCCTATAGCGAATTCAAACAGGCACTGAGGGCAGGGAAGATCAAAGAATTGACCATCAGTCAGGAGACCATCCAGGGGGAAAGGGAGACGGAAAAGGGATCAAGGAAGTTTCAAACGGTCCGCGTTGAAGATCCTGATCTGGTGAAGGAGTTGGAAGCCAATCATGTGAAATACACTGGTAAGGTGGACAGCAAATGGCTAACCAATATCCTCTCGTGGATTATCCCTCTTGTCTTCTTCTTTTTCATCTGGAGGCTTCTATTCTCACGAATTGGACCAGAAAGCAGTGTCATCTCCTTCGGGAAGAGCCGTGCAAAACTCTATGCAGAGAAGGAGAAGAAGGTCACCTTCTCCGATGTGGCAGGTATAGATGAGGCTAAGGAAGAACTGAAGGAGGTGGTTGAATTTCTAAAAAATCCAAAAAAATTTCAACGCCTCGGTGGAAAGATCCCGAAAGGAGTTCTCCTGGTGGGGATGCCAGGAACAGGGAAAACCCTATTGGCCAGGGCGGTTGCAGGGGAGGCCAATGTTCCCTTCTTTTCCATCAGTGGTTCAGATTTTGTCGAGATGTTTGTGGGAGTGGGGGCAGCGAGGGTAAGAGACCTCTTCGCCCAGGCCCAAAACCACGCTCCCTGTATCATCTTCATCGATGAACTGGATGCCTTAGGAAAGGCCCGTGGCGTCAATCCCCTCGGCCGACATGACGAACAGGAACAGACCCTCAATCAACTCCTTGCGGAGATGGATGGTTTCGATCCTAATACTGGGGTTATCATCATGGCTGCCACCAATCGTCCTGAGATTCTCGATCCTGCCCTTCTTAGGCCTGGAAGGTTTGACCGACACGTGGTTGTGGATCGGCCCGATCTGGTGGGTCGTGAGGAAATCCTTAAAATACACACTCGAAATGTGAAACTCTCTCCTGATGTCGATCTGAAGGTCATCGCTTCAAGAACCCCAGGTTTTGTGGGTGCAGACCTGGCCAATATTGTAAATGAAGCAGCCCTGCTCGCTGCTCGAAAGAATAAAGAATTTGTAGAGATGTCGGATATCGAAGAGGCGATTGATCGGGTGGTTGCAGGATTGGAGAAGAAGCGAAGGCTCATGTCCAAGAAGGAAAAAGAGATCGTGGCTTTTCATGAATCCGGTCATGCGATCGTTGCCTCCTCATTGCCAAATGTGGACCCGGTTCGTCGAATCTCCATCATCCCGAGAGGGATCTCCGCATTGGGCTATACCCTCCAACTCCCCACAGAGGACAGGTATTTAATGACCCGGACAGAACTTCTCGACCGTCTCGCAGTGCTTCTGGGTGGGAGGGTGGCAGAGGAGATCAAGTTTAACGAAATCTCAACTGGCGCCCATAATGACCTCCAAAGGGCGACCGATATTGCCACAAGCATGGTGAAAGAATACGGGATGAGTGAAAAATTGGGTTACGTCACTTTTGAGAAGGAGAAAAGACCCCTTTTCATGCCCTCCCCTCTCTTCTCCTCAAGGGAATACAGTGAAGAGACAGCCCGACAGATTGATGAAGAGGTTAAAAAGATCATCGACGATACTTACAACAAGGCCAAGCAGATCCTCACCGCCAAGAGAAGGGAACTGGAAGAACTTGCCCAAATGCTATTAGAAAAGGAGGTTGTGGAGGAGGCAGATCTGAAAAAAATTCTCCACCTTTCAGAAGCAACAGCATGATCAAGAATCTAATCAAACATCTTCGGTCAAAGGTGATTGCGGGAATCCTCGTCATCCTTCCCATCGCAATCACTATCTTCATCCTCAATCTTGTATTCAACACCTTGGATAGTATCCTGAGACCTCTCATACCAGGACTAAAGGTCTATCTCTTCCAGAGGGAATTCTATATCCCTGGATTGGGGATTATTGGTTTCTTTCTTCTCCTCTATCTGGTGGGCTTAATCACCACCAACGTGATGGGCAAAAAAATTGTCAGTTGGGGGGATCGGCTCGTAACGGCCATCCCTGTTGTCAAAAACATCTATCTCTCCTCAAAACAGTTGACAGATGCCTTCTCCTCCTCTCGGAAAGGTTCTTTCCGTCAGGCTGTCTTTGTTGAATTTCCTCAGGATGGAAATTTCGTCCTCGGTTTTATAACCAATGAATTGACAGACCTCAGTCATCAGACGAAGGTAACGGTCTTTATTCCCACGGCCTTTGTTCCCCCCCAGGGATTACTGCTCTTTCTCCCAAAAGAAAAGATATATCCTTCGCACATGACGATTGAAGAGGCCATTAAGACCATCATGTCTGTTGGAATCGTCACCCCACAAACCCTTCCTGTTTCTCTCGCTAAAACAGAAAGGGAGAAAGAATCGATTGAAAATTTTAAACATATCGATTATGTTAATCCAAAAATTGAAGGAGGTCCTTAACCATGGAGGCCATAACGCTTCTGATTGCAGTCGTCGCACTCATCATCTCTATTTTGGCTTATCAACGGACCGGTGGACTGACGGACTTGAGGCGCCAGTTGGAATCGAAGACATCATCAGTTGATTTGAAGAAGGAGATCGATTCGCTGGCAGCCATGGCAGATGCCCTGAGGGAAAAAACGGCCGATGCCTTAGATCGGATGGAGAAGTTTATCCGCAAAACAGAGAAAGTGGAGTAGGTCAACTGGAAGATAAATTTTCATGCCCGAAATATTCAAAACCTTCAGCCAATGGCTCACCACTTCTGGAATTAAGATTGTTGGGATACTCATAGGCCTATTTGTCCTTTACCAAGCATCCAGATGGATGGTGAGATGGATTGAAAAATGGATTCCTGAGAAGGACCCCCTCCAGGCCTCTGAAATAAAGAAAAGGGCCCAGACCCTGGGCAATATTCTCCGCCATGTATTTCTTATCCTGATCTCATTTATCGCCGTGTTGATGATACTCGGAGAATTAGGGATTCAACTCGGACCACTTCTAGCGACCGCAGGCATTGGGGCCCTGGCCGTTGGGTTCGGTGCCCAGAGCCTGGTCAAAGACGTGATCAGTGGTTTCTTTATCATCCTTGAGAATCAATACAGAATTGGAGATGTGATTGAAGTAGCAGGGGTATCAGGTCTGGTAGAATCGCTCAATTTAAGACGCACGGTTCTTAGAGACTTAGAAGGAAAGGTCCACACAATCCCCAACGGGGAAATTAAGGTTGTGAGCAACCTATCCAAAGAATGGTCTCGATCGGTGCTGGACTTAGGTATTTCTTACCGTGAAGATCTCGATCAGGTCTTTGGTCTCTTAACCCAGATAGGAAGTGAACTTCAATCGGAAGAACCCTATAAGAGTTCTATACTCGAGCCCCTTCAGATCTTGGGTGTTGAAAAATTCGGAGAATCTCAGCTGATCATCAGGATGATGATTAAAACCATACCACTTAAACAGTGGGAGGTGGGAAGGGAGTTACGAAGAAGAATCAAGATACGGTTTGATGAAAGAGGGATTGAGATCCCCTTCCCTCACCGGGTCCTTCTGTGGGGCGAACCCAGGAAACCCACCGATGAGAAATGAA
>JBBIRM010000104.1:0-9927 GCA_037441765.1 Deltaproteobacteria bacterium
GAAATGACAACTGAGAAATGTAGACTGATTAAAATCAGGAATAAGAAAGCAAACAAAAAGATGGTTGAAGAAGGAGTGACCGCACCCACCAGATGTGTGATCCATTTCAGAAGGTCAAACCATAAGGTTAGAATAAGGATCCCGGAACCGGTCATTAGCCACAACCATGAATATTCCTCAAGCAACCTTCTCCTTCTAACCAACTCAACGATTAATAAAAGCATCCCAATGCCCACAACGAGGGCAACAATTTGATTTCTTAGTGGCATAAATTTCCCTCCCTTTCTTAAAAACCATTCCGTTATGAGCCCAAGAAGGCTATTCCCTAATCAACGTGAGCCCGATTGAAAGGACCATTTTAAAGACATAATAGATGGGTTTTAATCCACTATGCATAGACTTTTTCTCTTCATTCTGGAACATCCGGACTGGAATCTCTTTTATACGGAACCCTGCCCGATGAAGCATGATAATCACGTCAGCATCTGGGTAGTCATAAGGAAATTTATCACTGGAAACCCATTCGATTACTTTTCGATTCATCGCCTGATATCCAGAGGTTGGATCGGTGACCATCTGGTGAATAAGCCATGATGCGACCATTCCAAAAAACTTCATTCCCAGCCTCCGAACAAATGAGGCTCGATAAAGAGGGATATCTGATATTCCCATTTGGGAATCGAGGAAACGGGATCCAATGGCAATGTCCGCCTCCCCTTTTCGGATCACACCGAGTAAGTCGGGAATGAAGGACGGATCGTGTTGTCCATCACCATCTATCTGGACAATTTCATCATAGCCCTTCCACAGGGCATACTTATAACCTGTTTGAAGCGCTGCTCCATAACCAAGGTTGAAAGGATGAGAAAGGACATTGGCTCCTGTTGACTTTGCACCATGCCGTGTGTCATCCCTGGACCCGTCATCAATAACCAGCACTTCGATCCCTGGGAGGACCCTCTTTATTCCTTCAATCACTTGAGCAATCCTTTTCCCTTCGTTATAGGCTGGGATTAAAACAAGGGTGCGTGAATCCATTACATTATCTTTCTTGAATAATTTCTTGAAGAACCTCGTCCATTCTCGAAAACTGGAATGTCCCCAATAACCCATCCAGTTTTTTTACTACAGTTTTCAGTCCCAAATATGTAGCCCACCTTGAAAAGATAGGTAGAGAAATTCGTGGAGTCTGAGGGTCCCACTCCCAGGGGTGGAGATAGATGAAGAAGGGGCCTTCTTTATTGATTTTTTTTAGCATTCTTTTAAAAATAAAATGGGGAAATACTCTTAAATATATCCCACCACTTGCCGGGAAACGATATCCCCCTAATTCCATAAGGGCAGCAGGAAACTCCCAGAGTGGGCTATTTGGATCTTCACTCGCAGGATCATCAAAAGAGATGCGATATGGAAACCTGGGAGCATTTTTAATGCCGTAAAGACGATTCAAAAAGATTCTTGTTGGGAAAATACTCGAATCGTAAGAGTAACCAAATTCCTGTAACAGCGGAAGTGCCCATTTTGTATTTTGATTGAGAGAAAAGGTAGGTGCTCTGAACCCCTTAATCTTTACATCCCCCAGGATCTTCCTCATTATATTCTGAAAATCTTGAAGTTCTTTTCTCAACCCATCCTCTCCAATCTTTTCCAGGGGTTGATGGGACATCCCATGACATCCCAACTCATGTCCCTCTCTGTCAATCTCTCTCACAATCTCTGGAAATTTACTGGCAACCTCTCCTAAGATGAAAAATGTCCCCTTCACTCTATGTTTCCGCAAAAGATCTAAAATGATGGGGACGGAGTCCGAAACCCTGCCTTCAACTTTAGCCCAATCCACATGACCTCTCACCAGTTCAGGATGATACCAGTCCTCCACATCAATCGTCAAGGCATTGGTGACTAAATTCCTTCTCTTGTCCCACTTCATTGAGTTGAACCCTTCGATTCCTTTAGGGACTTGATGTGTCTCGCTGGGTTTCCCGCCACCATCCAGTAAGGAGATACATCTTTGGTCACCACAGAGCCAGGTCCGATGAGGCTTCCTTCCCCAATATGAACACCTGGTAAAATGATTGAACCAATTCCAATGAATGCCCCTCTTTCGATCTTAACGCCTTCAACCCTTTTCCCACCCCAAAATTCCTTAAGTATGGGTGTTGGATTGAAATGAGAAATGATTTTGACATCCCTGGTCAACCAGACATCCTCATCAATCTCTACCACCTCAGGGTGGACAGAGTCGATGAGAACATGATAGGAGATATAGACCTTCCAGATATTTTTTATCTTCACTCCACGTAACCTATGAAGAAAGGCAGTCAAAAAGGAGGGGAAACCAATATAGTATGCGATCATCCCTAAGACAATCTTATAAAAATCTCTGAATGAAATGATTAATCGGTCTGCTTTTCGGTATTTCATTTATCCCTCATAGAAAGCATTATTAAAGGTAGCCCAGCCCCTTTAAATGTTTCTTCAATGCCTCCTCTTCCTCAGGAGAATTTATATGCTTTGGAAGAAAAGGAGAGATGGATTCTCGGATGAACTCAACTCTTCTCTCCTCGAGGAATTTATCAAGGAAGGCTTCTCTCAAAACTTTTCCGTCCATCTCCTCGGGAATGGGAAGCCCGAGGAGATAGAGAACCGAAGGAGCCAAATCCATAATATGTGCCCCCTGAAGAACACTCCCTTGTTTTAACGGTTTCCCTTTCATCATCAACACGCCATCCATTCGATGTGAGCCGGAAACTCCCCACGAATAATCGATCATTCGGTGAGAGGCAAACTCATATTCTCCAAAGGCAGCAATTTCCAAATCCCTCGGAAGAAAAACAATATCTGGTGCCTCGTTTAAATGGGGACCATGGTAGAGTTCCTCTTTACGATAAATTTCCCCAACGATCTTTTCACCCGTTTCTTCATCCACCAGATTTTTAAGTTTCTTGATGATCTCCTCCTGCACTTCTTCAGCCTCTTTTCCAGGAAAAACGATTCCACATGGTTCACGGCCTTTCAAATTTAGATATATTTGGCCTGCAGTGCTCCCGAAGGAATAGGCCTTCGTCTGAGTCCAATCGACATCTTCAAAAGAAAGAAAAAAGGGTCTAAACCATGACTCCTTCTGGCCAAAGCGCATCTTCTTCTTAACTCTTCCTAAACCCATGTTGAGGAGGAGATGATAGAAGGTCATAGGGACAAAACCTGCCTTAAAAAAAAGACGTTTAATGATTGTATCCAATCCTCTTCTTAGTTTCATCAACCCATGCTTCATCAAGAAATTGTTAATATAGAGCAGTTTCTTAAGAGGTCCTGCACCATGGTCAGACATGACAATTATCGTCCAAAGCGAATCAATCCATTCATCTATGATTATCCTCAGGAGTTCGTCCATTTTTTGGTAATATTTCGGGATGGACTCAGAAAACCTCTTATCTTTGAAGGAATATCGAAAGTGATTTGGATCCCAGCAATGCCAAAGTTCATGCTGGATGACATCAATTCCTTCAACCACTCCCACGAAGAGGTCCCAATCATCCTGTTTGAAAAGATATTCCATCGCCTTTAGCCTTTGGTTAGTAACCTCTTTCAGGTGCCCAAGAAATCGTTCCTCCTGACCTCTTGAATAGGATTCCTCGATGTGTATCCTGTACCCTGGTACGACCTGTTCTAAATCTTTCTGTAAAGAGAGTGGATAGGTGTAATCATTCCGTTTGGGAGGGGTCAACATACCAGATACCAGCATCCCGTTCACCTTTTCGGGCGGATAGGTTATGGGCACATTAAAAATACAAACCTTCTTTCCAGCATCACCAGCCCAGGACCAAAAGGTTCTCCCCTCCCTCTTGGGAGCATTGATGGTCCTCAGATTATAAGTTCCCTCTTCTCTGGAGATGAAGTCAAAGATTCCGTGTTTACCTGGATTCTTCCCCGTCATGAAAGAAGACCAGGCTGAACCTGTAATCGGGGGGATTGTAGTCCGTAGCCTTCCACTTACCCCTTCCCTTTTCATCCTTTCGAAGTTCGGGAGTTTCCCTTGGTCAATTAGCAAGTTGATCACCTCAGGGCTTGCTCCATCCAAACCCAGGATGAAGATCTTTTCAGATGACCGATATGTCTCCCCCATTGACATGACACCCTTTCGTCCATAAAGAAATGGTAAATATACGGAGTTTATTTTTGAGGAACCTCAAAGAGAATTGTCCATTGAAGTTTCCTCTTCCACTCCCTTTTTTTAATTAAATCTTTCTCTGCCTTCTCATAGAAACCCGGCCATTCCTCTTTCGCCTTCTGGTCGATGAGGATATATCGAACCCCTTGATCTCGTGCGATTTCAATTATCTCATCGTAGCCCCCTTTAGGAATTCTGATCCAATCCATCTCTGCATAGAAGGCCTCCTGGGGGAGCCTGCTCATGACCTTTCCATCCCTCGGAAGATTATCTTTCATCCAGAGGCCAACCTCTCGTTGAATGTCTCGATGCTGGCGACTGTGAAAAACCCTTCCCTGGATAAAAACCACAACGAGTACAGTTATTAGTAAAAGCGATGGAAATACCTTTCTCCATTTCTCTTCCTTTAATCGTTTTGAGATCTCTTCGGTTAATCTAATAAAACCAATGGAGGCCCACGGAAGAGCCAGAGTGGATAACAAAGAAGTGTACCTCCTTATAATCCAGAAGAAAGGGAATAATAATGCAAAATAAAAGACGAAGTAGGAGAGCAGATAAAAACTCCCTTTTTTTAAAGACATCCCCCTCATACTCCAAACGAATCCTAAAAGAGCCAGAAGGAAAAGCAATGGGTGAAATCCCCGCTGGAACATATAAAGTGAGTAAAACCAACCAACGACGATTCTCTTTGCAACAGTCAAAGGTTCCTTCAGAAAAGACATAAGAGTGATATTTTTTGTCCTGGTAAAGTTTTCGATAGGAACTGTCCCCTCATCAGAAAGGGACCCCATTGAAATCGAAAACTTTTTTGAGATCTCCCACCTCCCTGTTTCTTCTTTAAGGAAGCGTAAATATGGAAAAGAGAAGGCCAGAAAACAGAGAATCATTATAAAAAAAATGCCCACCCGCTGAAACCATCGCCTCCTCTCTCCAGAAGGAGGGATGAATAATATCCAGAAACTTATAACTAAAAGATAACCAATTGCCTCAGGTCGGGTGAGGTAGGCCAGGGCTGTAAAAAGACTGAAAAGGATGATATTCCAAAATCGGCCCTCCTGAAAGACCCTCCAGCCAAAAAGGAGAGCCGAAGGAAGAAGAAATTGATAAATCGATTCTGTTAGAACCGATCCGGAAGAAAGATATAGGAAGGGATGAACCACTGCAAATAGTGAGGAGAGGATTCCTACCCTTTCATTAAAAATCGCTTTTCCCAAATAGAAAACCGGGATAATGGTCAGAGTCCCAAAAATGACAGAAACCCATATCCCTGCTAATTCAAAATTAGAGGTCAACCGAGAGGTGAGTGCAATTAAGACAGGGTAAAGGGGAGGTGCTTTGCTTCCTTTCCAATTCCCTGAGAGAATTTGTTTAGCATATCGAACATATTCAGTTCCATCATTGTAGATGACCTCAGGGAATATGACCAAAAAAATACGGAGGCCAAAGGCGATCGCCAATAGGATGAGAAGGATTTTCCAGGTTCTTCTGCTTTCATGAACCATTTCTGCCCCTAAAACAATTTGCCATAAATTAAATGAAGGTTTATGCATAGATTTTTTTCTTATCTATATTCCCCTGTGTTCATGAAATCTTTTCATCCTGATTGGAGATCATTGAGCCTTTGTTTTACCCAACCTAAATTCAACTGAAAAGGCTGAGAAAAAAAGATGGCTCATCAGGGCAAGTCCAACCGTAAAAATTGTGATCAGAACCCTTTGTGCAACAACGAAGAGCATGATTTTTGGTTCTGGAACACCCATTAACATTAATGCCCCATAAGAGCCCATTTCTATTACACCCAATCCTCCTGGTGTAATATTTAACATCCCTACCAATTGAATGAAAGGAATGAAAAAAATTCCTTGAAGGAACGAAAAATTAACCCCAAAAGCCTTGCCGATCAAGTAGAATCGAAAAGATAGAAAAAGATACTTTAAGTAACTCAAACTCATCAGGTGGCAGACCGATTTTTCATTGAAAGAACTCTTAGTGGGGGCTTCCATCGGCATCGCTTCCACGAATTTTTTAAGGATAGGAAGTTTCAAAATATAATCTATTAAAGATTGGTAGAGTTTTACTAAATAGTGGACCGTATTCCCCCTCTTCCATAGAATAAAAAAGAAATTCAGGGCGATCATACCACCCAGGATTAATAAAACCTCTGTCCCATTGACCACTTTAGTGATAAAAAGAACGGAGGGAAGGACAAAAAAAATAAATACAATAAAATCGAAAAATCTATCTAAAAGAACAGAAAATAATGCAACAGGAAGCATCAAGGTTTTAGATCTATTCATATAATAAGTTCTTAAACCAGCAAGGCTGATATCACTGGGGATCAGAGTCCCAACCACATAACTATTTAAAAGCCATTGATAGTAGATGAAAAAATTTATCTTTGATACCTTTGAACTAGTTGAAATCTCCCTTACAATATAAGTCCAGCGAAGATTGTGAATGAGGGTGAAACCGACTGTACTGAGAAAGACAAAAAAGACAAAAAGCCAATTAATTGTTGGCAGACGAAAAATCTCTGAAAAATTTCCAATTAAGACCAATACTAATAAACAAACTCCAAGGAATATCCACTGCCCTATTACCTTAGATCGCCCGCTTAGCACCCTTTTTAGCCTCCAATACGACCTGACACACCGGAAAAAGCCCCAAAGGGACCTTCAACCTTGGTAAACCAATGATGGGTGAAACCAAACGCCATTTCTTATTGCCTTCCGTTACCTGAAGGATGGAAATGTCATTATACCCACACTCCATCAATATCTCTTTCAGCCTTTTGGTAGAAAATATTAAGACCTCTGGTTGCTTGGTTAACGTGCAAAAAATTTTTACAAAAAAATAAAATATTCTCTCTATCTTTTCCAGCCATCGAGAGATACAAGGCTCAACGACCATAAGGTTTCCATTCTCCTTCAAGAGATTCCATCCCTCCATCAAAGCCTGTTTTACTTGAACCTCTGTCTCTTCGATCTTCCTCCCGGTTAAGTGATGTAGAATGCTTCGGTAAAAAAGGGTGTCAAAGATTTCCTTCTTAAAAGGGGGGGCGAGGGCATTGCCACATATCTTTTGAATGCTCGGATCGCCTTTTTTTAACATCGAGAGTGAAAAATCGAGGCCTATATATTGCTGGGTATTGGGTGAAACAAAATCTCGAACGCCCCCACAACCAATATCAAGGACTTTTGGCCCCATCCTCGGTTTAATCCATTGACCTAACTCCTCTCTCAATCCTCTGGTCTTAATAATATTGCTATATTTTTTAGAAACCTGCTCGAAGAAATCCTGATGCTTCATAATTTATATAACGTCGGTATCCCCCCAGTTCACATACCATTTTTGGGGATCAAAAAGTATGTCACTTTTTTCATGGGAATAAATCATAAACAAAAATGTTTTAAAACTCGGAATAAATCCATATCTTCTCAACAATTTATAGTAAGGATGAACCCTGGGGACCATGAAGCCAAGTAAATCAACCCCTTGTATCTGGCTGAACTCAATCCCTCTGTCTACCAGGAACATTAAAATTTTTTCGTCAAGCGCCAACAAATCAACAATCACTGCGCTATTAAATCCAAGAAGAGCAACCTTTCTGAGGATGATATAGCCTTTCATCTCGCCTCCCTTTATCGCCCTGTAAATAGTGTAAGTTCGCGTTGGATGTTGAAAATAACGCCAGTTGAAATAGGTCTGATCACGGATTCCAATGATTTGATTCAGGGAGATGGCCTTTTGCCAAAAATGATCGAATAGAATATCCCATTGAGTTATCTCTTCAATCTCAATCTTCTCCATTCCAATTTTTTTCTTATTTGAAAAAAGAAGGGTATAAAATATTTTTATGGACCGCCCGAGGATAACGCTGAGGGGTTGAAAATGGAGATAGTGATTTAAAATATTATTAAATTTCATAGGGTAAACCAAAACTGGTAATTTTACCACATTTTTCCATCCAATCTTTTTAAGCCCTCGGATGGTCTCCGGCCGAATCGGATAGGCTGTCATAAAATGTTTATTTTCTTTTTTAACCCTTTGAGCAGCATAATTTCCTAACTCTAAAAATATACCCTGTCTTCGATAATCCCTGTGAACCATTAAATCGAGAGATAGGGTACCAAAAACTAACTCTCCCATAATGGAAAAACGCCTTGGAATATCCGCAAAGTGACCTATGATCTTGCCCCCATCTTCTACAATATAAATCAATGCCTTCCCATCCGCCCCTTCTAAAAATTCCCACCTCCAGAACCGGGGATCCTGCTTATCCTTTTCCACACTGCCAAAAACATCATTTCTAAGGGATAGAATGCCTTCCATGTCTTTTTCATTTCCATCCCTAACTACCCAACTTCTTTTTTCGCCCCTCTCTTCCATCTATATCTAACACTTCTTTTTGTTAATAACTTTAGATTGAAGAATTTATCTAATTTCTTAAAATAAAGCAAGGGATTTTAACTAAATATGATGCTTTAAGAAAAATTTGAATTTATAATCTTCACTCTATTGCAGAAGAAAGGGTAATTAGATTGATAAATTGAAAGGCAACTTATAGGGGGACTTTAATGGAAATATTCCTTGAATCCTCCCTGACTTTTTATTATTAGAGCATTTTATCATTAATTCTTTATCTGTTGAAATTTTAATTGTGGTAAAGGAGAGTTCTTTTTGAATTGGTTAAGAAAATCTATGATAATCTCTGTCATCCTTTCTACCCTCTTTTGCCAGAGATGTTCTTTGGCTAACTCTTTTCTTTTAAGTTGGGCCTCGATACTATTTCTCCTTAGTAACTTTTCAATCTTTTCTTCCATCTCATAGATATCGGTGTAAAACTCCACAACCTCCTTGAAATCCTCAATATCCCTAAGACGGGAAGAGACAATGGGTTTTCCAGCAGCCAGATATTGGTAGAATTTAGTAGGACAGATCATCTGAGTAAATTCATTCACTTTAAAAGGAATGGTACAGATGTCAAAAAATGCAAGGTAATTCGGGATTTGTTCATACTTTTTTTCTCCGAGAAAATAGATATTCGAAATATTCTTAAGCCTTAAAAATTTCTTTGAGGTTATGGGGCCAATAAACACAAAGGACCAATTTTTCCTTTTAAGCGCGATCTCTTGAATCAATTTTTCATCAACCCATTCTCCCAAAGTCCCCATATATCCAATGATCGGCTTTGGAATATCCCTAAGGTCTAAAGGTTCTTCAGTAGGACTCTTCTCAAAAAGGGAATAATCCACTCCATTTGGGATAAGAAAACAATTTTTATTAAATAGAGAACTCTTTTCTTTCAATCCCCTGGATGAGCAGAATACTACGTCCACCGACTTTAGGAGTTGTTGCTCTAATCTCCTTAGTTTTTCTCTATTGAAAGGAAGCGAAGGGAAACGGACATAATCATCGCAGACATCATAATAGGAGATCAAATAACCCAAACCCTCAAGGATATCTTTATAATAGAAGGGAAAAGAAAATCCCAGGATAAAATCATCCATAGAGAGTTTTTTTGTGCAGTGCCTTATTTTCAGAATAAGAAAATGGCTATTAATTCGATGAATCATTTCATTGGAGCGGGCAAATGGGAGGAGGGATGGGGGGGAATAGATGTAAAGTCTCTCGTGAATCATTTTTAAAGACTCTCTGTAACTTAGGTTCATGCCTTTTCTCCTTTGAGAAAAGCAAGTTACAAAAGAAAGGGGCGGTTCGATAAAGAGGACCTTAAAGGTTTGACTGAGTCCTGA
>JBBIRM010000105.1:0-9765 GCA_037441765.1 Deltaproteobacteria bacterium
TTTTCCAATAACCCCTTCTTCACAAATCGGGCAATTCCCCGATCATCTTCAACCAATAGAATCCTCATCTTCCATTCCCTGTGAAACTACAGACAGATTACGAATGGTTTTATTGTTTCCTCGCCACCCCTGTCTGGAGAGCAGATTCCCTCACATATTGGGCCACTCGCTCAGGAACCTTTCGATTTAGCACACTGGGAATGATGTAATCCTCGCTTAATTCTTCCTCTGAAACAATACTGGCTATTGCATTGGCTGCCGCAAACAGCATCGGATCATTGATCTCTCTCGCTTGACAGTCCAGGACTCCTCGGAAAAGACCGGGAAAACAGAGAACATTATTGATCTGATTAGGATAATCTGAGCGCCCGGTCGCAATAATCCTTGCAGATCGACCTACCTCCTCTGGCATGATCTCAGGATCGGGATTTGCCATGGCGAAGATAATCGGATCTTTTGCCATTTTCTTGATATCCTTTGAATGAATGACACCTGGTTGAGAAAGTCCTATAAAAACATCCGCACCCTTTAAGGCCTTTGATATGGGCCCACGAATCCCCTCTGGATTTGTATTTTCTGCTATTAGTGCCTTGATGGGATTCATGTTTTCTTTTCGACCTTTATATAGAATACCACTTCGGTCACATCCGATAATTTGCCTCACACCTGCAGAAAATAGAAGCCGGATCGAAGCAATTCCAGCTGCCCCCAGCCCGCAGACCACAACCCGAATATTTTCCAAATTTTTGTTCACGATCTTCAAGGCATTAACCAACCCTGCGAGGATCACTACGGCTGTTCCATGTTGATCATCATGAAAGACAGGAATATCCAATTCATTTCTTAATCGTCTCTCGATCTCAAAGCAACGAGGAGCAGAAATGTCCTCCAGGTTGATGCCGCCAAATCCAGGAGAAATCGATTTGACTACAGAGACGATCTCCTTCGGATCTTTTGTATTTAAACAGATGGGGATGGCATCCACCCCTCCAAATTCCTTAAATAGCATCACCTTCCCTTCCATAACCGGCATTGCTGCCTCGGGGCCAATATCCCCTAATCCGAGAACGGCAGTTCCATCAGTAACTACCGCTATAGTATTCTTTTTTATCGTAAGGTCATACACCCTCTCCCTATTTTCATGGATGGCTTTGCAGATCCTTGCCACTCCTGGAGTGTAGGCCATTGAAAGCTCCTCCCTCGAACTTAGAGTAATCTTATTTTTAATTTCAATCTTTCCACCCTGGTGGATCATAAAGGTTCGATCCGTTACGCTGACCACCCTGACCCCTTCAATCCGCTTTACCCGTTCGACAACCCTCTGACCCATCTGGATATCTGCGACACTTACTGTAATGTCCCTTATCGTGATCTCCTTTTTAAACCCTACAAGATCTACGGCACCGATATCCCCTCCTGCTTTTCCAATGGCAGAGGTCACTTTCCCAAGCATCCCTGGTCTGGTCAGGAGTTCCACTCTCATAATAATGCTATAACTCGGACTGGGTGTCTTAATCATCTAAGTCTCTCACCTCCAAAAATTTTTATTTAAATGGTCCTTATCCTCTATGATCATATTTTAATTCTTATAGGCAAAATGACAGTTGTAATACCATTCCACTGGAGGCGGCGCTGAATTGAAAAGGCTGTCTCATTATGTAGAAGTTTATGAAATAATCGAATCTGATGGAAGACTAAATTTCCTGCAAAGACTGTCGACTTCGGAAAATCCTCCACAATAGATCTACATAATGAGGAGGCACTATCCACTACATCGGTTCCTATATCGAATCGATAATCAGCAGGAAACCCTAACCTTCTTGCAAGATCTATATATTGGAGTAAGGAGGTTTTAACCGATTCTTTTAATGCCTCTATCTCTTTTATCCCTTTAAAGGCTCCGGAGTCCACCATCCCTATTGAAACAAAAATGAAATTCTTATAGAGACCTGGAAAATTCCGGATGATGGAGAGAAGGGTATGGACACCAAAACCATTGAAACCATTCACCAACTGGATGGCTGTCATCTTTTTTGGATCTAAAGGTTCTGAATTCATCGGACCAGCTACGGGGATATTGGATAACATCTCATCAAGTCCTCGTATATTTTTTTCCACATTTATATAGTGCCTTCGAATCAAGTAACATATCACTATCATAACAGAGGTGATTAAAAGGGTGACCCATCCTCCTGCGGTGAATTTCTCAATCAAAGTAATAAAGAAAATGGTAAGGCATAAAGTTAATCCAATAAGATGGATGGGGAGATGCTTTTTCCAATCCTTCTCTTTCCTACGGTTTTTTATAAAAAATCGCGACATTCCAATCTCTGATAATGAGAAGGTAGCGAATACATTTATGGCATACATTACGACAAGATGTGAAACCATCCCACGGGCATAAAGCAATAGGAGGAGACCAGCCCCACCCATAAAAATCACCCCATTTTGCATGGTAATCCGCTCAGAGAGGCTTGAAAAACGGTGGGGAAACCATGAGTCCATCGCCATATTGGCCATCACTCGAGGACCATCCACAAACCCTGTCTGTGCAGCAACCAATAAAAGAGCACCTTCCGAGAGGATAGTGATCAAGGCAAACCAGTGACCGAGATACCATCGACTAAAGAGATCACTTGCAAGAACGGCATTGAGCGTCTGCCCCTCAACCGGACGAATTTTTAAAAGAAGATAACAGATAATGATTCCTCCTGAGGTAAAGGCTAACGATGTGGACATATAAAACATGGTTCGTTTTCCCGTTTGAACCCTTGGCTCCCGCATAATCTGTAAACCATTTGATACCGCTTCAATCCCGGTATAGGTACCCCCTCCAAGAGAATAAGCATGGAGAAGAAGGAGGAATAGACCCCATCCTCCCAGCACAGAAATTCCGTTTTGAAAGTTGATTCTTAGGTCCTTAAAAATTGGACCGATATCACCAATATGGGCGATTATGCCATAGCCAAGCATAATGACATGGGAAACAAAAAAAGTTAAAAAGATAGGGGCTAAGATGATCACCGATTCCTTTACGCCTCTAAGATTCAAAATAATTAAGATAGCAATTAAAAGGACCTCGAAGGGTAATTTCAATGGAGAATATTCTATTGGCAAAAAGCTGAAAAAGGCATCTCCACAGGCAGCAATCGAAACAGTGATTGTGAGCATATAATCCACCAATAATGCACACCCTGAGATAACGCCTGCCTTCTCTCCGATGGTATGGGTGGCAACGACATAACCTCCTCCACCACTGGGAAAATGTTCGATAATGCGAGAATAGGCATAGGAAATTATAAACACGGTTAAGGCAGTGGCAAGGGCTAAAAAAATGGCGAGATAGGTATGATCGCCAAGGGCCTTAAAGGCCTCTTCAGGCCCATAGGCTGAAGATGAGAGGCCATCCGCTCCAAGTCCAATCCATGCAAGAATCGGCACTAAAGAGATCTTATGAAAGAGTGAGGAATCCTTAATGTCTCGAGGGGGCCCGATCAATTTATGGCGTATGTTCTCAAAAAGGGTATCTTTGTCTTCTGAATTGTCTGATGCCATTTGATTCTATTCTGATAAGAATGATTTTCGTCTTTTTTTAACATATTTCCTATAACTTTTAAAATACCCTAAAAAGATTCGACTTATAAACAATAAGGCTAAAATCAAGATTACAATATCTTAGATGCTCATTACATCCTTTTTCAAAACCTAAATGCTGTTTCCGCCTAAATAACCTACACCTCCCAAAATGAAACAACAATACCCTTTAACTCCCTGATCGTTTCAACGATTCCGTTTTTGATAGGATCAAAGAAAACCAAAAAGCCCAGAAATTTCATTTTCTTGATCTTTTGTGATTGGAAAGATGGAGCCTACATCCCGATAGGCAATGCCCGATGTCCTAAAACCCTTTACATTCAGTTCTTTAAAACCCTCAAGGATTCATTCTTTAATTTCATTAATATCAACCCTTATTTCATCTTTAATTTCTCCTGAGGGACAGACTTCGATTACATTGAACAGGGCTTCCTTTGTAATCATAAGATTTCTATTTTCTTTTGAGATTAAAATGGCCAAACGCTTGCGTATGAAATCATAGGGGACTTCGTCTACCTTCTGATACAAATCAACATGGTTAGTGTCTCTTATTTATATCTGAAATAGAGGATAGTTGTACCTTAATATTCCGCGGATAGAAGTTTGTAATCGTTATTCCGGGATGAGGGGTTACGTTAGACTCATTAATTGAAATATGATTGATCCCTTTTCGGGCCCTGGAGAGATTGACCTGAACTCGAATTTGATTGGGTTTCATGGTGGATAGGATCCTCTGTGATCCTTTGAGTATTACATTAATCTCTCTTGGTGGATCATCGGTGATTTCTAAATCAGGTGGAATGGAATAGTATTCAATAGGAATGCTACAATTTATCTCCCTTTGAGGGATAGCGATCACAAAGATCCAGAGAAAGAAGACAAGAAGAAAAAAAATAATCTTTTTGAGAATATCATCAAAAATCCTTCTAAGCAATACTCTCTCCTTCTCCTTAGTATCTTCAAATGGAGAAATATCAATAAGGCTTCCTTTTAAGTCTTCCTTACTTTCAATTCTCTTGATTTTCCCTTTCCAAGCCAATGAGATTTCTCCTCTTTCTTCTGAAATTATAATGCATTTTGCATCAGAGACTTCAGTAATGCCCAATCCAGCTCGATGTCGGGTCCCCCATTCTTTTGGAAGGTAGGTTGATTTGGATAAAGGAAGAAGTGCAGCCGCATATCGAATTCGACCCTCATGAATGATCACCGCACCATCGTGCAATGGAGATTGGGAATTAAAAATACTGACCAAAATATCTTCACTTATCTCTGCATCCAAAAACTTCTTTTCATGAATAATCTCATCGAGATTATCTCCTTTTTGGAGGACGATTAGACCACCTATTTTCCTATCCACCATTTGAAGAACTGTTTCTGCAATCTTATCAATAATTTTGGGTGAAAGATCCTCAGGTTTCCCAAAGAAAAAGTAGGGAAGATTGATATTCCCCAGAACTTCTCTGATCTCTTGCTGAAAGATCACAACCAGGATAATGATAATTACATGCCACATATTCTGAAGAAACCATATTGAAAGAGGTAAATCAACCCATCTACCAATGACATAGAAAACAGGTAAAGACAAAATAGCAATTACCATTCGAAGTGCCCTTCTCTTCCTGAGCCAGAGATAAAGGCGATAAAAAATATAAGCGAGAATTAAAATGTCTAACAAATCTTGCCAGCGAAATAATTGGAAAAGGGCCCTCATTGGTATACCTCAGGCTTCAAAATATCCTATCCCTCCCATATTTAACCATTTCCTTTTATTTAAGATTGTAAGGACAAAAATGGTTATTAGGACATATTTACTCTTCTTATTTAAAACAAACTACCCCGCTCTTACAAGCATGGAGTTTTAAGGGACAAATGGGAGGATCGGTTAAGCCCCCTTTTGGAGGGCGGTGAGGATTTGGCATTTGCAGGAGAGGTGAGCAAGGAGGCGATCGATTTTTTGACTCATCAGATTCGTAGGATTGAGAGGAGTATCGTTATCTTCTGACCCTTCCTGGGGTAGGAAAGATTCTGGCATTGACCATTATGTTGGAGACAGGACCAATTGGTCGATTTTCGACTGTAGGGGATTATGTTTCCCATTGTCGGAAGGTTTCCAGTTCTTGGATGAGCAATGGGAAGCGTAAGGGAAGTGGAAAAGGGATCAAGTACTTGATTGGTGAACCTTTCCATCCTGATCTCAGAATGTCATCAACGTCTTGACCGACTACGTCGTGAGCCACAAGGGGTTGGCTAACAACCATGAGTCCTGTAAAGATAAACGAATTGGATACGGCCTGGAACCCCTGCCTGCCACAGGGAGGAAAGATTTTCTGGGTCTCATTTAGGGAACCCAATAAAGGCTCAATCTTTACTATCTATATTCCTTAAAGTAGCAATTGAAAATTTACTTAAAATTTTTGAAAAAAGCAGGTAATCAATTTATTATTGAAAAACAATCCTTTATTTTTTAAGATCTGAACATGAAAAAGAGGGATTTGTTTTGTAGTCTTCTTTCTGCCATCCTCCTCATCCTTTCCTTTCCAAATTTTGATCTCGAATTTTTGGCATGGTTTTCCCTGGTCCCCTTATTCTTTGCTATCAATGGGAAAACTTTATTCCAAAGCTTTAAGTTAGGATTTCTTACTGGTGTACTTTCCTTTCTTGGAATTATCTATTGGGTGATTGTAGCGGTCCACACTTATGGAAACATCCCTCTCATTATAAGTGGACTAATCCTTTTGCTTCTTGTCCTCTATTTGAGCCTATTTATTGGGGTCTTTACATTCATATCCCGATTCATTCAAGTCCGCTTACGAACTCAGAGTTTCCTGTTTGTCCCTGTCTTATGGGCCTCTCTGGAATACCTGCGATCTTTTCTCCTCTCAGGCTTCCCCTGGGCAAACTTAGGCTACTCTCAATATCTCAACCTCCCTTTCATCCAGATGGCAGAGATCACAGGAAATTATGGCCTCTCTTTTGTTATCGTGATGGTAAATGGCACGCTCTTTGAGATGCTTGGTCAATGGCCTCAAAAGAAACTTCCCCATTTGAAAATAGTCATTACTGTATTAGTCCTGTTAGGCTTTTTAATCTACGGGTACATAAAAATAAATATCGTAGACCGAAAAATGATTAAAAATCCCACACTCAAAATAGGTCTTGTCCAAGGGAACATCGATCAATCGGTCAAATGGGACGAGTCTTATCAAAAGGAGACAATGAATATTTATGAAAGGCTCTCATTTAAAGTAGCTAAGGGGAGACCCGATCTCATAATTTGGCCAGAGACCGCTACTCCCTTCTTTTTTCAGGACGCCAAAGAGTTTCAACCCATTGTGTTAGATATACCTAAAAAGACAAATGCTTTTCTTCTCTTCGGAACCCCCTCCTATAAAATAGAGAAGGGCAAAGTCAATCATTATAATAGCGCTTTGCTGGTCTCTCCCGAAGGTGAATTGAAAGGGAAATATGACAAGATCCACCTTGTTCCCTACGGTGAATACGTTCCCCTTGGAGAATATATCCCATTAGGATCATTAGGAGAGGGAATCGGAGATTTTAAGCCCGGAAATGAGATCTTCAACTTCTCCCTTCCCCAGGGGAAATTTGGAGTCCTCATCTGTTTTGAAATCATATTTCCTGACCTCTGTAGAAAATTTGTAAAAAAGGGGGCAAATTTTTTAGTGACCATTACCAATGATGCCTGGTTTGGGAAAACCTCTGCACCCTATCAACACCTTACCATAGCTATCTTCAGAGCCATTGAAAACAGGGTTTTTATTGCCAGATCGGCTAACACAGGAATTAGTGCTTTTATCGACCCTGTGGGAAGAATTATAAAGCGAGGAGGCCTTTTTACTGAAGAGACCATAAATGGAACGATTCATCTTTCAAAAGAGAAGACCTTTTATACCCTTTACGGAGATGTGTTCGCATGGTGTTGTTCTGTCTGTTCGATTCTCCTTATAGGTCTAGCCCTTTCTCAAAAACATCGTATATGAAAACAAAGATGAAAACACATCCACACGAGATCCAAAAAAATATTTTGATCGATAACCTTTATCGACATACGGAGTATCTTTCTGTAAGGGTTGGAGAACGCCATCTTTGGAAAGAAGGTTCTCTCAATAAGACCGTGGACTATATCGAATCAGTCTTTAATGTCTATGGATATACGGTTCACCATCAGAATTACTCCTGTTACGGTAAAACCGTATCAAATCTAATCGCAGAAAAACGCGGGAGAGAACAGGGAATCGTTGTCATTGGCGCCCACTATGATACTGTGCCCGGAACCCCTGGGGCAGATGACAATGCCTCTGCAGTGTCAGGGCTTTTGGAACTGGCAAGGCTCCTTAAAGAGACCTCCCTTAATAAAACCCTTGTCTTTGCGGCATTTGCCAATGAGGAACCTCCTTGTTTTGGGTCCCATCATATGGGAAGCATGGTTTATGCAAATCATCTTAAGGAACAAGGAGTCTCAGTTGAAGTAATGGTTTCACTGGAAATGATCGGGTTCTTCAGAAAAGAACCGATCCAGACCTATCCCCTTCCAGGCATGCAGTTTTTCTATCCAAAAACAGGGAACTTCATTGGAGTAGTAGGAAATTTCTTTTCCCACCGATACGTCTCTTTTTTTAAGAAAGGAATTAGAAAGTATTCCAATATAGAAGCAAGGTCCTTAACTGCACCAGAGTTTTTTGGGGGCATTAATCTCTCTGATAATTACTCCTTCTGGCGGAATGGGTATAGAGCTGTGATGGTTACGGATACATCGTTCTTCAGAAACAGGAATTACCACCAGGAGACCGATACAATAGATACACTCGATTTTGACCAAATGGCTGAAGTAGTGAAGGGTTTATATTATAGCCTTTCAATGTTATGATATATATTATAGGAGGAGGTGAATTTTATGAAAAAAAGAATCTATATCAATTTAACATCCTTTTGCATATTGATCATCTTCTTTTTTGGAGGATTTACTGTCACGCTCTCCTATTCGAAAACTGCTAAAGAGATCGATTCAGAAGTCGATTACGCTCTTAAGATTTTTCCTAAGTATGTAAAAGGGGCAAAAGAATTTCTCAGTTCGGCAAAAGGTGTGCTTGTCATACCCAATATTATCAAGGCAGGGTTGGGAGTAGGAGGCCAATACGGTGAGGGGGCCTTGAGGATTGGAGGGAAGACGGTAGAATATTATAGCCTTGTGGCTGGGTCGGTGGGATTTCAGATTGGGGCCCAGAAGTTGAATCTAATCCTTGTCTTTATGGATGACTCAGTTCTTAAGAATTTTAGGATTAGTTCTGGATGGAAGGTAGGGGTAGATGGGTCGGTTGCCTTTATTGATGTGGGGAAGGGGAAATCCCTCGATACGGTCAACATCAGAGACCCTATTGTCGGATTCATTTTTGGTCAGAGGGGGTTGATGGCCAATGCTACAATCGAGGGGGCTAAATTTACAAAACTGGTAAGGTAACCTTTCTTAAAGTAGCCGAGTGGAATTGAGATCATAGGACTGAAGTCTTAATTCAAATCGCTGTTCCAGAACCTCCTTTCCCCATTGGTTTCCCCTTCGCTGCTCGATCAACCTGAAGCCAAATTTCTCGTAAAGATGGCGTGCAGGATCTAACCCCTCAAAGGTCCAGAGAAATACTTTTTTAAACCTTTTTTCTTTGCAGAAATGAACTGCCCTCTCAATCAGTTGATTACCCACCCCTTTTCCTCGGATCATATCTGAGACTATATACCAGCGAAGATGGGCTCCCTCATAATCTGCGTGGATGCCATCAATCGCAATGGATCCTTCAATTTGCCCATTGTATATAGCAATCCATAAGCAATCGCGCTCTATTTGATATCGGTCAATAAATTCAGACAATTCCTTAGCCACCTTTGCTTCGAAAAATGAACCAAACCCCCAATGTGCATGGTAATATTTCCCATGAAGTTCAACCACCCGTCCAATGGCTCCGGGGATATAGCCTGTTTTGATTTCTATCTCTAAACTCATGGATTTCTCTATACCAGAAAAAGAGAAAAAAGAAAAGCCCGCTAAATTAGCGGGCACAATAAAATTAATCTTGGCAACGTCCTACTCTCCCACACGGCTTCCCGTACAGTACCATCGGCGCTGAAGGGCTTAACTTCCGTGTTCGGAATGGGAACGGGTGT
>JBBIRM010000106.1:0-9633 GCA_037441765.1 Deltaproteobacteria bacterium
AAAAAGGAAAGGGTTTGTCTTATGGCCTGGGGGTCTTTTCGATTGCCCAAATAAAAAGGGATTTCAGGCCAAAGGCTCATTCCTAATATCCCTTTTGCCCTTGCAACCCATAGAAGGTAACTGCTAATGGCCGGGGGGCCTTCATATGTCATACTCTCCAGACCATAACACTGAAGCCTCTGTTTCATCCCTAAGTGATTGAAGACCGCCCAAATCCTTCTGGGTCGAGTGTGGGGGATAAGGGAGATCGCCCCATTTAGGGTATAAACCTCTTGAGTCTGGTAACGCTCCTTTACAAAATTCAAAATTGTGTTGAGAAAGTGATAATGTTCAAAAAGGGGTTCGTCACTTTTGAAGATAAGAAGATTGTGTTTTTCACAAGCCCAGAACTGGCTTTCCTGAACTTGGACAAGGTCATCTTTAAACCTCACCCCTCCAAAAGAGAAAAAGCCTAATGGGTCTATCTCCCCAATCAATTGCCCTTCAAGTTTATCGATCAAGAAATCGGTAACCTCAGGTCCTAATTTCCCGGCTTCTTTAGTCTTCCAGCTGACAATGAGAGGAGGGTTTTGAAGGGAGGAAGTTTTAAAGATCCTAACTTGGTTTTTTCTCACCCTCTCCTCCTTCTTTAAAATGTTCATCCACAAATATCTGAGCCTGGACCGTGATCGTCCCAGGGTGGGTCTGAACCAAGTATTTCCTTTGATCGTATTCCTCCTTGAGGTCAGGAGGAAATTTGGCATAGAAAGTTTCTATCATCTCTTCGACCTGCCTCTCTATCTTATCCAGAAAACCAAAATCGATTTCCACCTTCAAAATATCTGAGAAGACCTCTAACACAGATCTGGAGGCTTTTGGATAGGGGAAAGAAGCCCCTGAAAGCCAATCAGGGATTTCTCCCATCAGGCAGAGACTCTCCAGTCCTCTCTTTTTGGCAACCGCCAAGAGGAGTCCATTTAACCCTGTGATCGTCCCTTCTCCTTCGCCCCTTTCGCCCATTTCGCTCATAAGAATGGTATTCGAATACTCTTTGATCTCTTGGATTAAGGGCTTAGAACTCACCACAGCAATTACCCTCGGTTTTAGTTGATGATGGCTCAGGGAGACACAGGCCCCAGAGGTGTAGACCCTCTTACACCCAAACTGGATGGCCACATCGATCACAAAGTTTGCCATCCGATAGGCCTTTTCGCCACTCGCATACATTCTCCCTCCAACAGCGGGTTGTTCCTCACCAATGAAAAAAAGTAGGTCTTTCTGACCGAGACGTTTATAATAGAATTGATTGGATGGGAACTCAAGCCTTTCTAATAATCCATCCTGAATGTAGACTTTCCTGGGATAGAAAAAGTCCCAACTCTCAATCTCCCCCAGGGTTTCAGCCTTTAATTGGTCTTTTAAGGCACTGACGGCAATGATGCCAATGTTTCCAATCCCTGGCCAGCCCACAAACATAACAGGATTTTCAAGTTTTGGTTTTTTATAAAGTTTAATCCCCATTTTCTTTCTCTCGGGAGTATTGATAGAGTTTAGATGAAGAGGACTTCAGCCTTTGTCTCAATCGCTTTGTCAAAGGACGACCTCTGAGTAGGACATATGTTGCTCCCAGCCCTCCATCGCATTTCCTCGCGCTTGCATAAGCCACCACCCATTTTCGCCATGGACCATGAGTCAACCATTCCACCACTTTCTTTTTTAAGACAGGTTCTGAAGGCGAGGAAAGTCCCCTGCCATGGATGATCAGAAGTCCTCGTTTATTATTGGTAACCGCCCATTTTAAAAATTCTTCAAATGTCTCCTTTGCCTCTTCAACCTTTAATCCATGGAGGTCTATGTGAGCCTGAATCGAGAAGTCTCCTCTGTGGAGCCTTCTGGCTATATCTGGATGAACATGATAGCCTGTGCCCTCAATATATTCCGGGGTATCCATGAGATTGAACCCATTCCCATATTTAAGGAGATGGGTAAGCCTGGAGAGGGCTTCAGATTCCTCTTTTTCCCTAAATCCAGGAGGAGCAGTGATCTTCGGACTTTTTTCAATACGGTTTTCCCTGGGGATGGGAGTAACTCCCTTCATAGCTTCATAAAATAACTCTTCTTCTTGTTGAGGAGAGATGTCAACGATGGGATAGGCCCCATCACCCTCCTTTTGCTCTCGAAGTTGAATCTGCTTGGATTCAAGTAATGCCTTTATCTCCTGAAAAGGGAAATAAGTGAGATTGGATTTTTTGGTTTTCATATCCAAACCTCTTTAAGTCAAGGAAGATTTAGAAATGACAATCTCATTTTAAACAAATTGAGTTAAGAGTTCAATGGGCCAATAGCAGCCTTTTGAGGTTTTATTGATTGAAGTCAGAAGGTGAGAAAAAAATGTTTAATTCTTCCCTCATCTTTCTTTCAATTTGAGCCAGTTTGGATTCGCCTTATAATCCTCAGCCTGTTTGGGTAAGACCTTCTCCAACATCGTCTTTGCCTCTTCAACCTGCCTCTCCCAACCCATTGTCTTTTCTTCAAGGATTTTTATTTCTGCCCTGATTCTCCTCTTTAGGCTATCAGGTTTAAATTTAGACTCCTCCAATTCCCTCTCTTTTGCCTTCCAGGCGGAATAGGCTGTCTCATAATTTTTTTGTGCCTCTTTCAACTTATCATTCCACTCTCTTACTTTGGCTTGCCACCACTCCTCACCCCTTCCCAAAAGGTCTTTCGTCACAGGAAGAGATTCCGATTCTCTGGGAACGGCAACCTCAGCGGGGATGGGAGAGGGGGAAGGAGGTTCTTTTGTAAGTTTTTTCGTTTTAACCTGATCTTGATACCTCTCAGGGACTTTGGTGAGGTCGTCTGTAAAGTGGACCACTCCCTTTTCATCCACCCACCGATAGATTTCCTGACCGGTGGCCATCCCTGATGATACTATTATCCATAATATCAGGGGAAAGATTATTCTCATAAGGGTCCTCCTCGCCTTATTTTTCCAAACCTAACATTAGAGGATTTTGCAATTTACATTCCGCCTTCCACAATCGGATCAATGTGCCTCTGCCCAGTTCTTTCCCAAATGGATTGAGACCTTGAGGGGAACTGCAAGGTCCATCACATTTTCCATTTCGTTCCCGATCATGGGAAGAACCTTTGAGGTTTCTTCTTCAGGGATCTCGAAGACCAATTCGTCATGAACCTGCATAATCATTTTGGCTGAAAGCCCTTCCCGCTCAATTCGGTTTTGAATCCTGATCATGGCCAGTTTGATGATATCAGCGGCAGTGCCCTGGAGAGGGGTGTTGATGGCCATTCTTTCCGCAGCCTGTCGGGTCGCAGAGGTTGGAGAGGAGACCTCTGGAAGATAACGACGGCGATGAAGAAGGGTGGTGACATATCCCTTTTGACGGACCTCCTCAAGACATTTTTCGATATATGCCTGAACGCCCGGATATTTCTTAAAATATTGGTCGATATAGGTCTGGGCGACCCTCGTTTCTGATCCCAATTGTTGGGAAAGTCCATAGGCGCTCATTCCATAGATGATCCCGAAATTGATCACCTTGGCCTCCCTCCTCATCCCTGGTGTTACCTTATCCATTGGCACGCCAAATATCTCTGAGGCTGTCCTGGCATGGATGTCTTCATCCCTCCGAAAGGCCTCCATCAGAGTTTCGTCCTTCGATAGATGGGCGAGGATTCTTAATTCAATCTGGGAATAGTCAGCCGAAACCATGACCCACCCCTCTTCGGGGATGAAGGCCTGCCTTATTCGATTCCCCTCCTCTGTACGAATGGGAATGTTTTGAAGATTGGGATCGCTGGAGGAGAGCCTACCTGTGGCCGTGACGGTCTGATTGTATGAGGTATGGATCCTTCCTGTTTTGGGATGAACCAATTTTGGGAGGGCATCTATATAAGTCGATTTCAATTTCGTGAGATTTCGATAACCCAGGACTTCAAGAGGAAGATCATGTTGAAGGGATAGCTTTTCTAAGACCTCAACGTCAGTGGAATACCCTGTCTTGGTCTTTTTAATTACGGGAAGTTTCAATTTATCAAAGAGGATCCTGCCCAGTTGCTGGGAGGAGTTGATGTTGAAGGACTCCCCTGCCATGGCGTAAATCCGCTCTCTCTTTTCGTAAAGTTGATTTTCAATCTCTTTAGAAAATTCTCTTAGAAGGTCTACATCAATCTTCACCCCATTCATCTCCATCTTTGCCAAGACGGTGACCAATGGCATCTCCACCTCTTGAAAAAGATCAATCAGTCCTTCCTCTTTTAATTTTGGAATGAGGAGGTTGGAAAGTTGGAGGGTGACCTCTGCATCCTCACAGCTATAGTCCTTTGCCCTTTGTAGATCAATCTGGTCAAATGAGAGGGCCCTTTCTCCTGTTCCAACAAGATCTTTATATTCTGTCAATGAACGGTCCAGGTATTGACGGGCAATCTCGTTGAGATTGTGGTTGTGTTTGGTGGGGTGAAGGAGGTAAGAAGCGATCATCGTATCGCAAAAAATTCCTTTCAGATGGATTCCATATTTTTTTAGGACGATCCATTCGTATTTGATGTTTTGTCCAACCTTTTTTATATTCTCATCCTCAAGTAGAGGTTTCATCTGCTCAAGCACCCAGGAAAGCGAGAGTTGATTGAGGTTATCAGACCTGTGGGCAAGGGGAATGTAGAAGGCCTGAGGAGGGGTGTGGGATAGACTGATTCCAACCAGATCAGCCCACATAGGATAAGGGGAGGTTGTCTCCAGATCGATTGAAAACAACTTCTTCCTCTTCAAGTCCTCTATGAGGGAGAAGAATTGATCACGATCCGTTATCAACCCATAATCTTTGCTTTCTCTTCTTTGGATCGACTCTTCTTCAGGAAGTTCTTTTAGGAGTTTATTGAAGTCTAACTCCCTGAAGACCTCCTTAAGGGCTTTGAAATCAGGGGAGGGCAGGGAGAAATCCCTTAATTGATAAGGGATGGGAACGTTAGTATCAATGGTGGCCAGTCTCCGGCTAAGGCGCGCCAGTTCTCCATTGGATTCTAAGTTTTCTTTCAATTTCTTCCTCTCGACCTGTTCGAGATTGCCAAGAAGGTTTTCAATCGTTCCGAACCTCTTGATCAATTCAATGGCTGTCTTTTCGCCTATACCTGGCACCCCAGGTATGTTATCAATGGAATCTCCAGCCAACCCCATGACCTCCACCACCTGTTCAGGTCTTACGCCAAACCTTTCAATCACCTCCTGCACCCCATACCCCTTATCCTTCATGGGATCATAGACTTGAATGCGATCGTTCACAAGTTGGAGTATATCCTTATCTCCTGTAATAATCACAACGTCCACTTCGGACTCCAGCCCTTTGGCCACTGTTCCAATTAGGTCGTCCGCCTCAAATCCATCCATCTCCAAGGTTGCAATTCGGTAACCTTCAATAATTTTCTTAATATATGGAATTTGGGGGACCAAACCTGCGGGCATAGCTGGCCTGTTGGCCTTATAATCTTTGTAAACTTCAGTCCTAAAGGTTGGTGCCTTCAAATCAAAGGCCACGGCGAGGTAGTCAGGTTTATGGTCCTTGAGCACTTTCAGAAGCATCTGGGTGAACCCGTAAATGGCGTTTGTGGGAAGCCCCTTTGAGTTGGAAAGATGCCCAATTGCATAGAAGGCCCTGAAGATATAGGAAGAACCGTCAATCAGGAACAGTTTTGGTCGGCTGGACATATAATCACTTTCGGGTTATTGGCAATGGTGTAGACCTAAGGTAGGCGGTAACCTGTTTCCTTACCTTAACCTTACTCCAGATCATAGGATATTTGTGTAAACTCTATTCCCCCCTGAGTGTTTGGCCACATAAAGGGCGTCGTCTGCAGATTTGACAAATCCCTCTAAGTCAAATTCTTCTCTATATTCTGAAAGACCAATGCTTACCGTAATCTTTTGAAATCCTGCCTGTTCAATGGATGTGCGAATCCGCTCGGCGATCGCAAGCCCTTGTTCAATGGTAGCCCCGATCAGAAGGACTGCAAATTCATCTCCACCATAACGATATCCTGAGTCAACATTGGCCCTAATGGAATGTCTCACCACTTCCCCGATCCTTCTTAAAACCTTATCTCCCTCCAGATGGCCAAAGAGGTCATTATATTTTTTGAAATTGTCCACATCGAACATCAGGAGGGAGAGGGAGGTATTCTGCCTCTTCCTACGGACCAGTTCGGTCTCGAGGGTCTTGAAGAAGTGGCGATGGTTGAAAAGCCCTGTGAGGTCATCGGTGATGGAGAGACGCTTTACTTCCTCCTCCAATTTTTCCTTTTCCTTTAAGGTATGGTATTTTTCGAGACATTGATTGACGATGTGGATGAGGTGCTCATTTTCGAATGGCTTCTTGATAAAATCTGTCGCACCTTCCTTAAGTGCCTTAATGGCATTGTCCACTGTGGCAAAGGCAGTAAGCATCACAACCGATTGGAGGGGATTGGTTTTTCTAATCCTTCTCAATGCTTCATTTCCATCTATGCCTGGAAGATTGATATCCATCAGTATCACCTCAGGCTTTTCTGTTTCTGCCTTCACCACTCCCTCTTCACCTGTGGAGGCAAGGATGACCTCATAACCTTCAAATTGCAGGAGTTTTTGGAGGATCTCGAGGGTATCCTGTGCATCATCCACGATTAAGACCTTTCCCTTCTTTCCATCAGGATTCAAAGGGTTTTTCATTTTCCTCCTCCATCAAAGCAGGGAGTGTGAAATAGAAGGTAGATCCCTTTCCCCACTGGGAAACCACCCATATCTTCCCTCCTTGTTCCTCGACCAGTCGTTTTGTAATTGCAAGTCCCAACCCTGTTCCACCATGTTTCCCACTCTCGACCTGATAGAATTCTTCAAAGATCTTCTCCTGCTCACCCTCTGGAATGCCCATCCCCGTGTCCTGGATTTCATTGAGGATGAATTTATCCTTTCTGCTGGCCCTGATCTTTACCTGACCTCCATCAGATGTGAATTTGAATGCGTTGGAAAGGAGATTCACAAAGATGTCATGGAGACCATTTCTATCCGCATAAACAAAGAGGGAGTCAGGGATGTCGATCTCCACAGCGATGTTCTTTTCCACAGGCCTGACTTCGTTGATATAACCTCCAATCACCTTAGAAAGGAAGACCTGTTCTCGGAAGAGGAGGAGACGGCCTGATTTGATTCGAGAAAAGTCCAGCATATGATCCATCCTCATCTGAATTCGGTTCGTGTTCCTTTGAATGGTCGTTAGGTAGGGTTTTAAATGGTCTGGAATCTTTCCCTCCTTTTCAGAGAGGATGAAGTCGATTGTTGCTTTTATAGCGGTAAGAGGGGTCTTCAGTTCATGAGAGGCAATCCCTATGAACTTCATTTTGGCCTCATCCATCTCCTTGAGTTCGCGATTGACCATCTCCAGTTCCCTCTTCGCATTTTGAAGGTCTTCGAGCATATTTAGGGTGGAGGCCCTTGCTCTGTTCAATTCATCGATGTATTGCTCCAATTGGTGGGTTCTCTCCTCGACCTTTTTCTCAAGGTCTTGCCTCGATTCCTTCAACTGTAGTGTCATCTGATTAAAGGCCCTGGCCAGATCCCCGATTTCATCTCTTGAACGAATATCGACGCTATGGGCCAATTCCCCCCTGGCAACTTTCTCCGTAGCCATAGCCAGTTTTTCGATAGGGAGAAGCAGAATCCGTGTCATAATGATGGTAAAAAGGATTCCCAATCCAATAATCCCCATGGTCACCAAAAGTATATCCCTTTTCATCTCGTAGATCCGTCCTTCAAGTTTTTGAAGTGAGAGCCCGATTTGAATCATCCCCATAAGGTCACCTTTTGCGGAGCGAAGGGGGTGTGAGACTTGATGGATGCGCTCAAATAAATTTGATGTAGTGGTGGCCCTTAATTTTCTTGCACTCGCAAGTTGCTCACCTGAGGCGTTTAGGAAAATGCATTGGACAACATCATCATCCTGGATAATCCTTTCAGCAATTCTTTGAAGATAGGCCTGGTTTTCCATGTCAGAGGGATTGTTGATGAAGACCCCGAAGATATTGGCCAACGATTTTCCGTGAGTTTCGAGATTTTCTTGGAGGAGGCTTATCTCCCTGGCCAGAAAAAAATAGCCAAATGCCGCTGAACTCACCAAAACCAGAAAGAACATGGCTAAGATGAATTTGAATGTCAGGCTGATTCTAAAGCGAAAGAATTTTTTAAAGTGGCTCATAGATACAGTAAGGCTCCTCTCCCATGTAATCCCCGAAGTGTTCATAGGCCCTTGCTCGACACCCCCCGCAGACTTTTCTAAACTCGCACCTTCCACATTTTCCCTTGTAGCCATTGGTGTTACGGAGATTCTTAAAAATCTCAGAACCCTCCCAGATCTCCTGAAAAGGTTTTTCTCTCACGTTTCCACAATTCAATTCAAGATAACCACAAGGTTGAACCTGTCCCTGATGGGAGATGAAGCAGAAGGAGATTCCTCCGAGGCATCCACGGGTCATGGCATCGAGACCATGGGTTTGAGATGTTATCTTTTTGCCTTCTTTCTTGGCTCTCTGTCGTAAGATTCGGTAGTAATGAGGGGCACAGGTTGCCTTAAGCTGGAGGGGGACTTTTTCCTTCTGCTCGTAAAACCAGTGAAGGGCCCGCTCATAATCCAGAGCAGTAATCTCCTGGTCCTTAAGATCCCTTCCCCTTCCCGTTGGGACAAGAAGAAAGATATGATGGGCCACTGCTCCGAGATCGACAGCAAGCCGAAGAATATCAGCAAGCAGATGAAGATTGGCCTGGGTGACGGTCGTATTGATCTGAAACTCAAGTTTTGCCCTTTTTGCCATCTCAATGCCCCGGATCGAACCCTCAAAAGAACCTTCTGTTTTTCGGAAAGCATTGTGGGTCTTTGCGTCAGGACCGTCCAGGCTGATGCTTATCCTCTGAATTCCTGAATCCTTCATCTTTTTTACTATCTCCTCTGTGATCAAGGTGCCATTGGTGGCCATGACCATACGGAGTCCTCTATCCGTTCCATACCTGGAGAGTTCAAAGATATCGGATCGAAGCAAGGGTTCTCCCCCAGTCATAATGATGATTGGCTGGCTAAAAGAGGCGATCTCGTCCATCACCCTTAAGACATCCTCTCGTGTCAATTCACCTGGGTAAGGGCCCATCTCCGCAGAGGCCCGGCAATGGCTACAGGAGAGATTGCAACTTCGGGTTAACTCCCATGCCACCATCCGCAAAGGGGGAGTAGAATTTTCCTTTTCATTTAGTGAATTAGAGGCCATGTTATTTTTTCCATTTTTAAATTTTAAATAATCAACACTTAACTCTCTACTTTCTACTTTCAATTTTCCGGGCGACTTCTTTTGCAAAGTAGGTGAGGATCAAATCTGCCCCTGCCCTTTTAATGGATGTAAGGGATTCCATCATCACCTGCTCACCATCCACCCACCCTAATTTAGAGGCGGCCTTGATGAGAGCAAATTCACCGCTGACATTGTAAGCGGCCACAGGGATGTTAAATGTTTGTTTTACCCGGTAAATAATGTCTAAATAGGGTAGGGCAGGCTTTACCATAATGATATCTGCCCCTTCCTCGATGTCAAGTCTGACCTCTCCTAACGCTTCGTTTGCGTTTG
>JBBIRM010000107.1:0-9610 GCA_037441765.1 Deltaproteobacteria bacterium
GATTATGCGCTTAGTCTATGCATCCAATGTGGAACCTGCACTGGAGGTTGTCCAATCAAATTTCGTTCTCCTCTTAATATGAGGAGACTGGTCAGGCAAACCTTCCTCACTCCTGATTTTACCCTCTTTAAAAGACCTGAACTCTGGGCATGCACCACCTGCAGTACCTGTAGCCTTCGTTGCCCTGCCGGGGTCAAGAATGTTGAACTGATTATGGGGATAAGAAACCTCCTTGCCAATCAGGGTGAGGTCCCTCCGACCATTCGAGATGCCCTTGAAAATACATTTCTTCATGGGAATCCATGGGGACGGTTTCGTGATCGAAGGGCAGACTGGGCAAAAGATCTAAGGGTAAAGACCCTGGGGGAAGAGACATCTGAAACCTTACTGTTTGTTGGTTGTGCCCCATCATATGACCCGAGGGGCCAGAGCATTTCAACCGCTCTGGTCAAGATCTTTCAAAAATCAGAAATCGATTTTGGTATCCTGGGGAAGAAAGAGACATGCTGTGGAAATGAGATTCGAAGGATGGGGGAGCAGACCCTTTTTAAAAAATTGGCAAAGGATAATACCGCTCTCTTTAAAAAACTGGATATAAAAAGAATCATAACCATCTCCCCCCATTGCTACAATGCCTTTAAAAACGAATACCCTGACTTAAATATCCCTATCCATCATTATACTCAATTTTTGGTTGAACTCATTGAAAGAGGAAAAATAAAAATATCAAAAGAACTGGATCTAATTGCCACCTATCAGGATCCCTGTTTTCTCGGAAAGCAGAACCTCGTCTTCGATGAACCAAGAAAGATCCTTTCCTCTATCCCGGGGATTAAATTTATTGAAATGGAGCGTTTTAGGGAGCGAAGTCTCTGCTGTGAAGGAGGAGGTGGGAGGATGTGGTCTGAAGGGGCAACCGAAGGCACCAGGAATGGAGAGATCCGAATTAAAGAGGCCGTGGGATTGGGTGTAAAAGTGATTAGCACAGCCTGCCCCTTCTGCCTCTTAACACTTGAAGACGCAGTCAAAATCTCTGGTCTTACCGATCAAATTGTGGTAAAAGATATAGCGGAATTGGTGGCAGAAGCAATGGAAATTTCATAAACTCTAAACTCGAAACCCAAAACTCTAAAAAACTCAAAAGGTACAGTTTTTTCCTAATCTTAGGTTTTGGATTTATTTCAAAGGCAAGGCTAAAGCCCTGCCCTATAAAATTCGGTTACGAGTGAAAAAATTTCATATATTTTTGTTTAGAGTTTATACAACTTCGAGTTTCGATATTTGGATTTCGGATTTTTCAGAAATCGAACCTTGGTTTCAGGCTGATAAAAATAACAGAACACGGAAAGAGGAGGCGCTAAATGAATATAGTTGTTTGTGTTAAAAGGGTTCCCAAAACCGCTGAGGCAGATATCTTCATTGAAAAAGATGGGAAGGATATCAAAAAGGATAATCTTGTTTTTGCCCTCAATGATTGGGATGGCTATGCAGTAAGGGAGGCTGTAGCCTTAAAAGAGAAATTTGGAGGAGAAGTGGTTGTAGTTTCGATTGGCCCTGAGGAGGCAAAAGAGGTATTGACCCGATGTCTTGCCATGGGGGCGGATCGGGCATTGAGAATTGAGGAGCCTCCTTCCTCTGACGCCTGCCTTATCGCCCAAATCCTTTCCCAAGCCATCAAAACTCAACCCTTTGATCTTATCTTAACCGGTGTTCAGGCAGAGGACGATGGCTGGGGACAGGTCGGAGTGGCCCTGGCTCAGATCCTGGGCCTTCCTCATGCCTCCATTGTAAACCGGATCGAAATTGAGGACGGAAAGGCGAAAGTAAAAAGAGAGTTAGAGGGTGGTCTCGAGGAACTCCTGGAAGTTAAACTCCCTGCCGTATTAACGATTCAGACTGGCATCAATGAACCTAAATACGTCTCCCTTTCTGCCATATTGGAGGCAGAGGAGAAAGAGACAAAAGAGTTGGGGCTCGAAGAAATAGGGGTTACCCATAAAGAGCCTCTTCATACAACCATTGAACAGGTCTCCTTTCCGCCTGTTGGAAAGATGGCCGAGATATTGAAAGGGAGTCCTGAAGAGGTCGTGGGGCAGTTGACTGAAATTATTAAGAAGAAAAAGGGATGAAATAAGAAAATACGGAGGCAAAGCAATGGGTGAGATTTTTGTACTGGTGGAGCATAGGCAGGGAAAGATTCGCGATATCACCTATGAGATGATTGGACTTGGAGAAAATTTAGCCAATCAGAAGAGGACTTCTCTGACAGCCCTTCTTTTAGGCCAGGATGTGAAAACCATGGCTGAAGATCTCTCTTCAAGGGTATCGAAGGTTTTGGTTGTAGATGATGAGAATCTTAGAAATTTTAACTCTGTTCTCTATCAACAGGCCCTTTCCTCACTCATCTCAAAATACCAACCCATACTTCTATTGATTGGCCACTCAGCCTTTGGCATGGATCTGGCACCCAGTCTCTCTATCGAAACGGACCTTCCTCTTGTCACAGATTGCATCGGCCTTTGGTTCGAAAATGAAAAATTAAAAGCCATACGCTCAATCTATGGAGGAAAGGTCAATGCCAGTGTTTCACTTAAAGAATCCAGAGGCTATATAGCAACCATTAGGCCAGGGGTCTTTGCTCCTAAACCGGTCGGGGAGAAAAAAGGTGCAATTATTATGGAGCATTCTCCATTAAAAGGGGCGACGGATATAAAGAAGTTTATCGAATATATAGAAGCCCCCATTACAGGAGAGGACATCACGCAGGCAGAGATTCTCGTCTCAGTAGGACAGGGGATAGGAGGCCCTGAACACATCCCCATGTTTGAAGAGTTGGCAAAGAACTTAGGAGGAACGATTGCATGTTCCAGGCCTGTGGTGGATAGAAATTGGCTACCCAAGGAGCGCCAGGTGGGAATTTCAGGAAAAACCGTAAAGCCTAAAATTTATATTGCAATTGGCATTAGCGGTGCCTTCCAGCATGTCACCGCCATGCAGGGTTCTGAGACGATCATTGCCATCAATAAAGACCCCAGAGCCCCCATCTTCAGCGTAGCCGATTACGGGATCGTTGATGATTTCAAGAATGTGATCCCAATCTTAAAAGAAAAAGTAAAGGGGCAGACATTATAGAGAAGAATTTTAAAATTTTTGGGTGCCCAAGTCTTGCCTATGGATTAAATGAGAGGGATTTAATCGACTTTCTCAAAGCGTTTTCGCTCTTCTGCCCGAAGTTCACGCCTGAGAAGTTTTCCTACCTTTGATTTTGGAAGCATATCTCGGAATTCAATATACTGGGGGACTTTATAGGGAGCCAATCTTTCCCTACACCACTTGAGAAGGTCGTAGGCACTGACACCTTTTACATCTTCCTTAAGAACTGCAAAGGCCTTGATTCTCTCACCCACCTTCTCATCAGGAACACCCACCACACAGGCAGAAATGACAGCAGGGTGTTCCTGCAGAACTGCCTCTATTTCTGATACGGCGACCCGGTATCCCTTGTGCTTTAGGGTATCTACCGATCGGTCTAAATAGTAGAGCCATCCATTTTCGTCTATTCTAACGATATCCCGTGTTCTATACCAGAGCCTCCCATCCAATTCAATGAAACACTCAGCAGTCTCTTCAGGTTTATTCCAATAAGCCCTGACCATATGATCAGAAGAGACCAGTGCCTCTCCAGGTTCGCCAGGTGGAACGGGCTCCAGGGTATCTGGGTCCACAAGTTTGACTCTCTGAAGAGGTGTGACCTTGCCTGCACTTCCTGGTGGGGCCTCCTCTCCCATAGGGGTCAAGGAGACGCGACCACAGGTTTCCGTGGTTCCGTATCCTTGATAGATGGGTTGACCAAACTTTTTGAGCCATCTATCTGCGACCTCTTTTGGTAAAACATCACCCCCTGAAAAACAGTACTTCAGAGAACTCAGATCATAATAGTCCACACGATCGTGTTCAAGAATCATCCGATACATAGCAGGGACACCAAAGAAGGTCAAAACCTTATATCTTTCAATATGGTCGAAGAGCCCATCAAGGTTCACTCTCGGAAGTAGCACAAGCGTATCGCCAGAGAGAATTCCTCCCAATCCCACCTGCTGGCCCAGAATATGAAAAAGTGGACCTCCCTGAACGACGATATCCTTTCCCTTAGGAATGAAGCGTTCACTGACGGCCCTCTGTTCCTCTGCCGCTTCTAAAAATAGAATGTTTGTGAAGGGGACCCCTTTTGGAAGACCAGTTGTTCCTCCTGTATAAAGCATCTCCACCATCTCTTCAGGTTCGGATTTAAAGGGTGGTAAATCAGAAATCCTTCCTCCACTTAAAAGTTTCTTAAAGACAAAGATGTTTTCTCCGGAATCGAAATTCCCCATTGGGATTTTATTAAACCCTCTTCCTATCAACCATTTCCACCAGGGAAGAAGTTCGGCGATATTAGTAACGACCACTCTTTTCAATTGGGTTTCAGGAAGAACCTGCATCACATAACCAAAATTGGTATCAAGACAGAAGATCGTCTCTGCCCCACTGTCATTGGTCATATATTTGAGATCGATGGGAGTATAAATCGGGGATATAGGGATGGCCATGACCCCAATCCTCATCAATGCGAACCAGGCGATGACCCATTGTGGACAGTTTGGAAGATATATGACCGCCTTGTCCCCCTTCCTCAGGCCCAATCTGTATAGATTGGCAGACATTTCCCCAACAGCCTCTCTTAATTGAGAAAAGGTATAGACCCTGCCTAAGTAAATAATAGCGGGGTTGTTTGAATAATCCCGAGAGACTTTCTCAAATTGTTCGTATATGGATGCAACAATTATCCCCATGAGCATTCACTTTAAAAAAAGATGTTAAATTTCAGAATTTCATTCTAACAATTTTTATGTATGGTAGGCCTTTAGGCCTCCATATCATTTATTTCAAAGGCAAGGCTAAAACCTTGACCTACAAAATTCGGTTATGAGTTAAAAATCATACTCCAAAATAGGCTGCCTTGACCTCTGGGTTGTTCATCAACTCATACCCTGTTCCGAAAAGGACAAGAATGCCATTCTCAATCACATAACCTCTATCAATAATTGGAAGTAAAGGTCGTGCGAACTGTTCTGTAACCAGAATGGTAACACCTTCCCCGCGAATCTGTTTAATTGCCCTCCTTAGATCGCGCTGAAGAACTGGAGAGAGTCCAAGCAGGGGCTCATCCATCAAAAGAAGCCTTGGATTTGTCATCAAGGCCATGCCAATGGCAAGCATCTGCTGCTCCCCTCCACTACAAAACCCAGCCTTCCTTTTCCTGATCTCTTTTAGATGGAAAAAGACGGAATAGACAAAATCGAAACTCTTTTTTATCTCCGGATCCTTTCTTAAATAGGAAGCAATCTTCAAATTTTCTTCAACACTGCTGTCAGGAAAAATAGGGTGTCTCTCTCGACTTAGAACAATTCCCTTCTTGACCCTCTCATCGGGCTCGGTGTTTGTAATATCTTCTCCTTCGAACCTGATCTCTCCCAGTATGGTGATTCTTTCGCCGCCCCTCCTATCCTCTTTCCTCTTTATATCAATCATCAACCCGGAGATCGTATTCATTAAAGTGGTCTTACCAGCGCTATTTGACCCAAGAACTCCCACGATCTCCCTTTCCCGAACTTCAAGGGATAGGTCGTTAATTGCAAGCGAGTTTTCAAAAAAGACCAGAAGGTTTTTTACTTCAAGCACCTCAATCCTCTTCCTCGGTCCCAAGATAGGCTGCCTTTACAGCCTCACTCTCCATCATCTCACGAGGTGGACCATCTGCTATCTTAGCTCCGAAATTGAGTGCAATGACCCGGTGAGCAATTCGGAAGAGTTCTTTCAATCGATGTTCAACCATAATGATGGAAAGCCCTTCCCCATTCAGTTTTTCTATAATGGGGAGGGTACTTGCCACCTCTGACATAGACATTCCTGAAAAGAGTTCATCCAGGATGAGCAAATCGGGCCTTAGGGCTAAACAGCGTGCCAACTCCAGACGTTTCAAATAACCATGGGGAAGACTGGAGGCAATCTTGTAGGGAACAAAGGAATCCCGCTCAAAACCGACATCCTCCAAAAGATCAATCGCCACATCATCCCGGTCACCGTATTTGCCTCCCCTCAATTTTTTAACCCGTGAAGAATAGAGAGGAATTATCAGATTTTTAAAGGCAGATAATTGATAAAACGGTTTTACCATCTGGAATGTTCTGGCAATCCCCATTTCGGCAATCTTATAAGGGGATTTACCAGTAATATCCTTCCCCTGGTAAAGGACTTTTCCAGAATCGGGTTTTACAAAACCTGTGAGTAGATTAACCAGCGTGGTCTTTCCTGAACCATTTGGACCAATAATCCCGAGCAACTCCCCCTTTTGCAGGTGGAAGCTGACATTGACAATAGCCGCAACTCCACCAAAATTCTTTGATAGACCCTCAACATTTAAAATCGTTCTATCCATGATTGTTCAGAAAATAGTTTTTAAATCCCCCTCTTCTTATTTATGGCAACTTTCCTTTTTATTCTCCAATTTTCTTTTTTTCGATTTCTCAATTCGTCCAAACTTTGTCACAGTTAAAAATAATAAATTTAGAATAGGAGTTATCCAACCTCAACCATTCTTTCGAACTGGTGATACTTTCTTCGGATATAATGAAATATGCCCTCCGGAAGCCCTACAATACAGATGATGAGAATGGCAGAATAAAAAACAACTCTTAACGTTCCAACTTCACGCAGTATTTCAGACAGGGGTACCAGAATAAAGGCACCTATGGTTGGACCTGCAAATGTCCCCACTCCACCCAAGACCGCAGCAGTCAGGGGTAAAATAGAATAATCCATTGCAAAGGCGGGCATTCCTACGAACTGATAGTAATGGGTCATAAAGGCCCCAGCAAAGGAGCCTGCCACACCTGCAATAAAAACGGCCTGAGTTTTGTACCAGTAAATGTTAATTGCACCGCTCATCACCGCACGGTCATTATCACGAATTCCCTGAAAAACAAGACCATAATCCTCATTGATCAATCTTCTGAAGCCAAAAAGACAGACAAGCAAGGCAAGAACAGGGACATAAAGTTCTACCCAGAAATTTGGAAGAGGAGAAAGGGCACTTAACCCCTCTGTCCCGCCAAGGATCTTTGTTGTCTCGATAAATCGGGAAAGCAGTAATGGAAAAGTAAGAGTAACAATCGCGAAGTAAACCCCTCTTAATCTCAGAACAGGCAGAAGTAGCAGGGTGCTAAAAAGTGCACCCCCCAATGTTCCCAGTGGAATGGTAAAAAGGGGGGAGAGTTTAAAAGCATAATTTAAAGAGCCAGTGATATAGGCCCCTGTTCCAAAGAAAAGGGCTTGCCCTAATGAAATTAGTCCAACCGAAGCCATCAGGTCCCAACTCAGGGAGAGCAAAGCGATGATGCAGGTGATCATAAGCACCTTCTCCCAATACATCCCCACGACATCTTTCAGTAAAGGGAAAATAAGCAATAGGAGAACAGGTAAAAACCTCGGGAGCATCAGATAGAGTATTTCTCTATAAGATGAAAGGGCAAATATATCCTCGCATCTTGCCTTGATCCCCCGATCCAGTCTTTCTTTACGGAATTTCATATGATTCTAATCTAAATTATCCAAGGTTTATCTTATTAACATTCTCAAAATAGTAAGGACGTCGGTCTGTAAAATCCATCCACCCTTCCATTTTCCAAACGGAGGAATTACCCCTCTTTGGCACAAAGAGGGGGGAGGTAAGATTTTCCAATGTCTCGCCATAATTCTCCTGTATATACGATCCGAAATCCACATTCCTCAATTGTTCAAACTCTTTCTTCCAATTCCTTAAACTTACCAAAAAGACCTGAAGGTTTTATAGTTAAAACGATTACAATCGCTGCAAGGTAGACAACCATCATCCATTCAGGCTTAAAGTAGGTACCCGCAATTACTTGAGTATATCCAAGAATAAGGCTTGCTATGAGAATCCCCAAAACGCTTTCCAATCCTCCAACAATCCCTACTGCCACAGCAATCAATAAGACCTCATAGCCTGTATTGATGGAAATAATACCAAGAGGAAGTATTACAATGGCAGAAACAGAGGCCATGGCCGAACCAAAGGCTAAACTGAGGGCAGCGGTCCGATCTGATTTAATCCCAAGGGAGATTGCGGTTCGTTCATTCTGGGCAATCCCTCTAAATGCCAGACCAATCCTTGTATAATGGGTAAAAAAGTATAAAAACAGAACCAACGCCAGTCCAATTACAATGATGAAAAGTCTCTGGTAATCCACAGGTACGCCCGCAACCATCACCATTCCCTTCTTTAAATAAGGCAGAGTGAACTCGTAGGTCACAAACCCTAAATATCGAAACAACTCCAAAATCCCAACCCCAAGTGCAAAGGTGGCGATCACCTCAGAAAGAGGAATCCCCCTAACTCTCAACAGGATAACCCAGTAAGTCACAAATCCTAATAATCCAATAATGCCTATGGTCACAATGATAGCAAGGAAGAAGGGAAACTTAAGATAATTAAGGAGTATCCAGACAAGGAAACCACTGAAGATATAAAAGCCTCCATAGGCAAAGTTGGCCACTCCACTGATGCCAAAGGTGAGGCTAAAACCCATCGCCGTCAGCGCTAAAATCACACTATTGACTAAACCATAAACGATAATGCTTGGTAACACGTTTTTGCATCCTTATTAGTAGAAGAATAAAGTGAAAGAATCGATGTCCCTTTTATTTTTTAAAACGAGATTCTCATTGTTCTTGGGTGACGCACCGTTCTCAGGATTCCAGTCCTTATTTTATTTAAAGGATTGGCCATAAAATCCAAGGCCCACTAATATGAGTTTAAAGGAACCTATTTCATATAAACCGGAAGAAGGATCTTCCCCTCTGCGATTACCTCTGGGAAGATAATCATTCTCTTACCAGGTTTCACCCACTGAAACCCGCAACCCAAGGCTGTTTCTTTCGGATCAAAACCATAGACTACCTGATGATCTTTAGTAAATCTTATCCTTCCAACGACCCCCTCCATATCGGTCTGCTCAAGGGCCTTAACTACTGCATCGGGTTCAATTGTCTTTGCACGTTCAATGGCATTGGCCATAATATAAACCGAATCATAACTCGGCCCTATTCCATGATGAGAAAGTCTCTTCCTTGCTTCCTCCCCCCACCTCTTGCCAAAATTTTGGTTGAAAGCCACTGATTTTGGTACTGCCTTCACTGGAATTGGGCCAACTTCATAAATTGTGTTTATCAACCCTTCCACTTCTCCTTTGAATACCTCCCATGCATTCTCAGGACCAAGTGGGCTGATAGAACCAGCAATAATAGCCGGAATTTCCATTGCCCGGGCTTGCTTGAGCAAAATACTGCTTTGGGGCATGTCAAATATAGGCACAATTACTTGTGCTTTCTGAGATCTCACCTTCACCAAGGATGGGGAGAAATCAGAAGAACCTGTTGGATAGGTATCAAACCCTAAGACTTCCCATCCATTCTCCTTATACCACTTTTCGAGACCTCCACCTGTTCCTTTTGCCCACAAAACATCTTGTGTAATAATAAACGCCTTATT
>JBBIRM010000108.1:0-9453 GCA_037441765.1 Deltaproteobacteria bacterium
AGGGAGCAATCTAAGGTTTCCGCTATAAGATTTTCTCCGACATCCCTACCCGATTCCCCGGATGAGCGAGGTGTTATAAGTGAAAAAATTTTAGGCTTCACAAAAGAAAGGGCACCTGTTATATTTTATATACTATAAGGATGGAAATGGAGAAGAAAATTGTTGAATCTCGAAATCGGATGATATTCGAAATTGTTCGAGGATTCCTAATTTCCGAGTTAGAGTTTCAAGAGATTCTTAAAAAATATAAAGAAGGGAGTCTCCGTTTCCAGGATATTGCCAATTGGGTAGATGATAAGGGTCAGAGTCTTCTATATAATTTAAAGGAAAAATGTCACGAGATATTTAGAAATTCTGGTATTGTTTCCTCTCGCAAGAAGGAATGGCTTCTCGACTTAGCCATTGGCTCCATCTTTCATGAGGCAATGAAAATAAGAGAAAACCTCTATCAATTAGAAGTCTATCGGCCTAAATATCTCCAGTATAAACTAAAGGCTGGGAAATCGGAATATGAAAAGAACTACCTTCAACGATTTGAAAGGATTATCTTAAGGGCAGAACAAGGCGTTTCAGAAGGAATGGAGGAAACCCTTTCCCTTTTCAGAGACGCCAAAGCCCAATTGTTGGATGTTATAAAAGAGAACTCTAAAAATATCTTCATAATTCGATATATCTTAGAAAATCAGCCCCTCCTCCAAAGGGTTTATGGACCTAAAAAAACAAAGGCTATCATTGGCCGAATGTTCAAAAGAGGTTTATTAGATGCCTACCTCTCAGTGGCTAAAAGTTATCTTAAAAGCGAACATTATGATCTTGCATCATCCTATTTCTTAAAGGCATTAAAAATGGCTCCCGAGCGGTCAGAAATCTCATTTCTTTTCCGCTTCTGCCTTGGAATGAATGCTTATTACAGCAATCTATACTCGAAAGCACTCTCCAATTTTGAAAAACTTCTTTCAATCAAATCGAAAAAGAAAAAAGATTACCTAAAAAAAGTAGAGGAGGTTTGCCAGAAGATAACTAACGAGATGGAGGATGAAAAGGACCTTAAGGTCTCCCATGGAGCAGAAACCATTGTAGAACGGATTAAAAGATATTATAATTAGTTAGGAGTTAAGCCATGCCAATCTATGAATACCATTGCAATCAATGCGACAGCGATTTTGAAAAACTGGTTTTCAATTCCTCTGAAAAAATTCTTTGTCCTAAATGTAAGAGTAAAAAAGTCCAACGTATGATGTCCGCCTTTGCCTTCTCGAGTGGAGGCAAATTCAAGAGCACCGCCGGTTCCTCCTGCGCGACCTGTTCAGCAACCAGTTGCTCTACCTGCGGTGTGAAATAAAAGAACGCGGGTAATATTGGAATAATGGGTTAAAGGCCACCATCTAATCAACTGTTTCAACCATAGGTTAGAGGTTGGTAAGATGGCGTCTTGCCTCCATCTCCTCTCTGAGGGTTACATCATATTGAAGGTCTTCTAAAACCTTATCGATAAGTCCAATCATTCTCTCCTTTTCCTCTGGAAGTTTGCCGTTGAGGGGAAGGAGATTAGATACATGATCACTAAAAAATTGGGATGTGACCTGGAGTTCTTGAATCAGGAGCCTTGTCTCTTTTAAAATCGTCTCATGGGATGCGGGTTGAAAAAGCCCTGCCTTCATTGCATCGTATAACTGGGAGTTGGGTTGGGGAATAAATGTCCGGACGCGGATAAAATGAGGATCGATTTTACTAAGCACCTCTGCACTTCCCCTGGCATGTATCTCCCACCTCTCCTCTCCTCCAATACCCAACAACACATAAAGTGAGTATTCAAACCCCACCTGTTTAGCCTTCTTTCCTGCTTCGATCATCTCCTCAGGGGTAACACCTTTATTGATCTCCTTTAAAAGTTCCCTGTCTCCTGTCTCGAGGCCTACATGGAGGCGATTCAATCCTGCCTCAAAGATTTTTTTTAAATCCTCAACCGATTTATTGGCAATCGTCTTTGCCCTTGCATAACTGGTTACCCTTTCAATCTGAGGGAAAGAGGCATACAAGGCATTTAGAATCCTGACCAGTTCTTCTGCCTTGAGGACGAGGCTGTTTGAATCCCCGATAAAGACCGTCCGCACTCGGTCGCTGTAAAGTTCCTTTGCCATAGAGATATCTTCGAGCACCTCCTCAATCTCTCTTCTTTCAAATTTCATCGTTTTATACATCGAGCAGAAGGTACATCTATTCCACGGACATCCCCTCGTCACCCTCAGGAGAAGGCTATTGGCCTCACTTGGAGGTCTGAAGGGTGGAAAATCATAACCTCTTCTTCTTAGGCCGAATCTTCTAAGAGTCATTTTATCCCCAATTAGATATAAATTATAAAAAAACTCCTAATAAAAAAAGCATTTAACCCCTATCAAAAGATAAGTGAAACCGGAATTCCTTTCCTTTCAAACCGATCTTTTAACTCCTTCCCAACATCATTAAAGTACTCATCCGTGAGATAAGCGTCCAGTCCATTCCTGCGGTAGACTCCTTTAATCTTATTCAGGTAATTCATTCGATCTATGAGAACCTCGCCTACCAATCCATCGAGCATGTAGACCATTCTTTTTGGATCTAAGGGAAGCATCGGACCAATAAATGCATAGGTTCTAATGCCTTCTTTCTTTAAGTTCTCCAGCGCCATCACCCTCAAATGAATTGGAGGAGAATGGGGTTCAAATATCCTTCTAATCCGCTCATCATCAGTGGTCACTGAAAACCCTATTTCAATATCTCTGAACTTCTTATAAAGGTCTATATCTCTCAAACAGAGGGGAGAGCGAGTTAATAGGTTTATAGGAAATTGAAATTCTAAAAGGGCTAAAAGACAACCTCTGCTCAATTGATATCTCTTCTCCAGAGGTTGATAGGGATCTGTCACTGTGCACAAGGAGACAATTCCTTTCTTTGCCCTCTTTAACTCTCTTCTCAACAGATGAGGGGCATTGATTTTTACATCCACAAACTCTCCCCAAGGCTCCTTGTGGGCTGTAAATCGTTTCATAAAACTGGCATAACAATACCGACAACCATGAGCGCACCCAACGAACGGATTAAGACAGTAGTCAAAACCTGAAATGGCCGTCTTCGTCAGAACCGTTTTGGCAAAGATTTCTCTCACTTTCATCTAATTAATTATAATGGAACATATGAAAAATCAAAAGATGCTGAACTCCTATGCACCAAAATTGGGATGCTTTATCTGGTTGAGGCATTAAAGGTAGGATGGGAAGAGTTTAGAGCCCCTTTTTGAAGGAGGACCCCTCCTCTTTGAGAGTGAAACCTTTCAAAAAATCCAAGGATATCGATCTCTCCTCCTTTAGCCCTTTGCCAGAGTTCATAAAGATGATGGGCAGTGATAAACCCTATATTGTGGAGTATAAGAAGGTCGGATAGTTCTTTTGAGATATGACTGAGTTTACTCCTTTCAGAAAGAGGAAGGTGAATATGTGTGCTGGCTACGATGAGCGTTTTTTCCCCCTCTCTTTTTTCCTTCTCAAATTGAAGGGCCCTACTGACTTTGGGGTGGTTCTTATCCGCCTCTCTTTCGCTCATCATAATTTCCAGACCAAAGGCCTTATTTGTGTTTGGGATTTTAACAATTCGATCTACTGAATGATAATTCACCCCCGCTGAAATTTTGAATCCCAAATCCTTGAAGATGAAATGAACTGCATCGATCAGAAGAAACTCGTTTTTTGGCCAGACCAGGGATTCAATGGTAAAAAAGTCCTGTTCTTTAATGGTTGTAGTCTCTTTCTTCCAAATCTTATCGATCTCTGTCTGTAAAAAGGTTTTGCGGGCACTCTTTTTCTCCGAGGTGGTTTTTTCAACTCTCCCAACGATAAACATCAAAATCAAGCAGATCAAGGGAATGATAAGTTTCCACTCTTCCTCAAATTTGAGAGCGCTATAAATTGCAAAAACAGCAAGCAGTAACTGAAATAATGGTAACATTTTTTATCTTTCTTAAAAATTAAATAATTACAATAACTTATTTATACAATTTCTATACCAGTTGTTTTTAAAAAAATTTGCCTTTAATTTCAAACAATTAAAATGCCCTCGATTCTACACCTCCTCAGTTTAAATATAAAAATATTTCAAAATATGGACAAAAAATGTCATGGATTTGTTCAAATATGAATCTTTTCTTTTAAAGGGAGTTATTCAACAATTTTTACTTACTGAAATTGACGGAAGATTTATTTAAGCAAATAGGTAATCAATTGTCCGGTTAAGCATTTTTGCCCCTTTTACTTCTGTTTCAAATAGGGGAACGATTGCCCTCACTCTATCTCCAAATATCCTCCAGATCTCCTCCATATGTTCATCCTGCATCTTGATTCGATTAAGGACAAACTCAGGAACATCTATTCCCACCTGGTCTTTTTGAATCACTCCATTGACAATAACACCGCCTATTGGAATACCAAATTCGTGGAACCAATTAATGAATCGAGTGATGACTGCTATTGGGAGGCTTTCAGGCAGGGTAACAAAGAAAAAGGCAGTAAGGCTTTCATCCGTCAGGAGTGCTTTGGCATGTGCCATCCTCTCCTTAAAATTCAGAAGATAATCGAGTAGAGGATCTTTTTCCTCTTTTTTGGAGAAGGAGAGAAGTTGCCTTAGAGACTTTGCCTCCTCTCTGCTTTTAAGCATCTTCTCAACCCACAAGGAGTAAATTTTTGACATCCCAAGGAGACGCCTGGCGTTTGCAGTGGGTGCGGTATCAAAAACATAAAACTCATATTCGTCTTTAAACATTAGTTCCATCATATTTTCAAACATTGCCGATTCTTCAAAGGCAGGATTCATGGTGGCGGATTCTATAAAATCTTCTGCCTTTGTAGTAATGTCTGCAAATCTTAGAAACCAGTTGATCTTCTCACGGATCTCTTTTTTAGATCGTTCGATCGTATCTCTCGTATCTATCTCAAACGCATAGCATTTCTCTTCGTCACAAACGACTGCTGCCTTTCCAAAAACATCTTTTTCTAAGAGATTTGAGAGGCTATGAACCGGATTTGTTGAGGCGAGAAGCGTCTTTTTGCCTTGCTTGGCAGACCAGAGGGCAGCGGCCCCAGCCATCACCGTTTTCCCCACGCCTCCCTTTCCTCCGAAAAAGATGTATTTCAGTCTTGGGTGTTCTTCCATAAACTTGGTCATATTAATTGTTATCCTGTTCACTGCTCATCTCCTACCCCTCTTCTTCTAAGGGAAGAAGGTGGGGGGTTAAAATTGTCCGAACATTGCCCTGGCCATCTTCTCAATCATGGGTAGACCAGTCACATCCCTCTCCATCTCAGGGACAGAGGCCAGGATCTCCTTCCCAAACGTAGTCTCAATTACCTTAAGGTAATGTTCCTGCATCTCAAGACGATTTTTTAGATATTCGGGTATCTGTTGGTCTTTTAAATAGGAGGGTAGAACGCGATTAATAATATAACCACTTAAAGGAACATCAAACTTTCTAAAAAGTTCTGCAGCCTTCAAAGTATCCTTGATCACCATCTCTTCAGCAGTAACAACAAAAAAGAAGGCCGTCTTTTTTTTATCCGTAAGGATGCTCGAAGACCTATTGATTCGATCCTTGATGTAGAGAAGTTCATTAAGAATTGCATCTTCATCCAGCTCCTTCTCTCTGCGAATGACCGCGGCTACCTGATCGTATTCCCTCATCTGTTCTCTGAGTCCTGTGATCTTACTGATCCATGCGTCGTAAACAGATGCCATGCTGAGGTAGTAGAGGGCATGGCCCAATGGTACAAGGTCATAAATGTAGTAGTCATAGCCACCCTTTACAACAATGTCAACCACTTCATCAAAGATTGCACTCTCCTCCATGGCTGGCTCTGCCGAAGCAGCCTGGATATAACTCTCAATCTCTTCCGGAATTCGGTCCATCCCATACATATCGAAGATTTTCTGTCGGATTTCCTGCTGATATTCCTTTACACGACGATCCGCATCAATCTCTTGAGCATAAAGGTTGGGAATAATTTCAGTCGGTCCTTTCCCAAAGATGTCCCTTTCAAAAATATCGGTAAGAGAAGCCTGAGGATCCACTGAAAATACCAAAACCTTCTTTCCCTTTTTTGCTAAATAATAAGCCGTGGCTGCAGAGAAGGTCGTCTTCCCTAAACCTCCTTTTCCGCCGAACATGATGTATCTCCGATCCGGAAATTTATCAAAAATATCTGCTAATGAAATGAGAATCACCTCCTCTTTGTGGGTCTATCTTGTCTATTTAGTCTATCTGGTTAGCCACCTAAAATCTTCTTTTAACGAAATGGACCCGATAAACGAAATAAACTAAAGAACCTATTTAGGCAAGGGCATCTGTTAAATCTTTCTCTCTCAGCATTCTCCGTTTCCAGGTTGAAATCTGGGGAACAACATAAGGCAGTAACCTTAAAGAATAGTAGGGTGGAAGAATGGGAACACCCAGCATATCTCCCATCGTGATGAGGATAAAGAGGTGTTCCATGCTCGCACGAGTCTTTAACGCAAAGCGAGCAGAATCGTGGGCTGCTACGCCATAGACAAACTCTTTAACCGCTTGAAAAAATCCCCCTCTCTTTTTCTTCTCTTCTTCCGCCATAAAAACTATCTCCTTCAAAGATATTTAACCTCCAGGGGGTTATAGGGAACGGTTTGAAACCGTTCCCTAAACAATCCCATGGAGGATTTTACGCCTTCGCAGGTGCTGCCTCTGCTTTGACCACTTTATACCGATTAAAAGCCTTCACGCCTTCAACCGCTAAGACCAATGCAGCAATGACAAGGAAAAACCCTACCAGTCCCATAAGTGTGTTCCCAACCAAGGCTTCCCCTTTGACCGCCCCCGTAAAAACCTTCTGGAGCAATCCATAGGAGGTATAGAGAAGGGCTGCAATGGTGGTCACAAGCATAAATATCATCGGGAGGAGGGCCCATGTGTAATTCTTTCCCTCTGACATCAACCAAGCGGTAATGAGCATCAATGCTAAGGATGCCATCAGCTGGTTTGCTCCACCAAAAAGAACCCAGAGATATTGCCACCAACCTGTAAAGACGAGGATAAGCCCCAGAATACTCGCAATAAAAGTTCCAACATGTGGATTTCTAAAAACCGGACTGACATCGCTTAATAATTCAGATGTCGCAATTCTCATAAACCTTATTACCAGTTGTAAAATGGTAACGGCCAGGAAAATCATCATGACGCTTCCATAAGTTTTACCGATATCCAGTGGAAGCCCCAGGGCATTTAAAAACTTCCCTACCCCTGCTGCAAAGACTCCTGCTGGTCCTTTTACAAGGGCTGCTGAATATTCTGCGGATGAAGCAAAAACCGCTCCGGCAGTAATTAAGGCAAATAGTGCAAGCATCATTTCTACGAACATAACCCCTCCTCCTACCGGACGGGCATCTGTTTCATATTCCAATTGACGAGCAGTTCCTGAACTCGAAACAAGGCTGTGCCATCCAGAAATGGCCCCACATGCAATGGTCACAAACATTATAGGCCAGATCGGTCCGATCTTAATCGTAAATGAGGTATACGCAGGCAGGGTTAAATTGGGATGAAGCACAAAGATCCCGATAATCCCAAAAAATAGACCCAGCAGGACAACGTATGAAGCAACATAATTGATGGGGAGGGCAAATCTCCAGATGGGCAAAACCGCTGCAAAGTAACAAAAGACAAATGCCGCAATCCCCCATAAAACTCGGCTATTGGAAAGGGCTTCACCGATGATCACATTCGAGGGAACTTTTGTCCCGACCCAGATCCCAAACAATGTGATCACTACAGTGACAATTGTCGTCAGAATGATATCCTTCTTCCAGCGATAGATCATCTGCCCAGCGAGTATCCCACTGCCTGTCATAAATAACCACGCCATTGGAGAACCTTTTAAACCAATGGCGGTATTGACCACAACTGCCCCAAAGGCTCCTGCGATGAGGAGAAGATAAAAATAGATAAATGAAAGAAGAATGATCCTCGCTCTTGGCGAAACCAACTTGTGACTCAACCCTCCGAGGGATGCACCATCATGTCTCATGGCAACCATAGCACTGGAGTAATCTTGAACCCAACCGATGAAGAAGGTTCCTAAAAGAATCCAGATTAATGCAGGAAGCCAGCCCCACTGAAGGGCAATGATCGGCCCAAGAACAGGTCCTGCCCCTGCAATCGATTTGAATTGATATCCGAACAGGATATTCTTACTGGTGGGCATGAACTCTACCCCGTCCATATACATCTTAGCAGGGGTAGCTTTTTTAGGATCAGCCTTAACAATTTTTGTATCCACATATTTTGCATAGATACGATATCCAATGAAGAAAACGATAAAACCAATTATTAAGACAACGACTGAGTTCATACATTCACCTCCTTGTGGTAGCGAAAGAATCTACTTAAATTCAATATTTCTTCCACCCCCCTACCTTTCCATTCCTCTACTGACGCCCTACCACCTCCTTTATCAATAACATTTCCGTGTCCATACCAGTTTTATAAGTATCGAATTTATTTAGTTATTTTTACAAATAATCGTTTTTTCCCTTTTTGATAATTTTATTATATTCAAATGGATTTTTATGTCAAATCTATTATTCAAAACAACCCAATTGACATTGGCTGATTTTGATCTTCATCTCATTAAGAATCTTCGTCAACTCCTTCTTCGGAATCCCAAAATCATCAGCGATTTCAAAACAAACCGCACAGGGTATCTTCCCCCCTTTGGATTTCTCCAGTATCACCTCCTCTAATCTTTTACGATCCACCATTTCATCCTCCACCTTTCTCTTTTGATATATATATCCCATATTCAAATCCATCCACAAGCGCCATAAATGAAGCCTTGCATATATTTTCTGAAAATGCCTTTACCTTCCATGCATCCTTTCCATTGCTGAAAAGGATCTCCACTTCCACCCCTGCTGCAGTTCCTGCACCTGGATCAAAGATTCTGGAACTAAAATCAATCAATTTGACCTTTTCGATCTCAGGGAAAATTGATTTAAGAGACTTCTTCAAAACTTTTGCCAGAGCGTCGACAGGCCCCACCCCTGTGTCTGCCTCATGCATCTCTTTCCCATTGGCCCTGATCATGATGGTGGCCTCAGGCTGTACCCCATCATCAACGAGCCGATAATTTCCAATAATTTGAAAATGTGGTCTGTAATCGGACATTGACCTTAAAAGATTTAAAATTTTAGTTGCATCTTTTATCTTTTCCTCGACCAATTTTGTCCTCCCATTAAAAATCTTTTCTTATTAGAATAGGATTATCGATAAATGTCAAGAAAATTATGAGAGATCTCGTAATCCCTCACTTAAGGGGGGTTATATGAATCGGGCAGGGATATCTCCAAAAATCTTATAAAGCGGGTCGGTTAATAGAATGTCTTATGAAAGAGATTTCATCT
>JBBIRM010000109.1:0-8091 GCA_037441765.1 Deltaproteobacteria bacterium
ATCTTGCAGTGCTATATTTTGTTTGCACCACCTCGGAATTCCTCTGAATTTATACAATATTTCCTGATTAAATATTGGAGTGATTGCCTTTCTAACCCTGCTTTTTTTGCTGCCAGGGAAATATTACCACTGCATTCTTTCAAAAGTTCAGATATGTACTTAATATTGAATTTTTCAAGAAGGGTCTTTCTTGCTTCTTTATAGGTGAGCCTTGAAAGAGTCGGTATTGTATCTTCAGGGGATGGTAAATAAGTAGGTTCATATTTGAAATCCTCAGGACTGATTATTTTCCCATTTGAAAATATAACAGCCCTTTTGATTTCGTTTTGTAGTTCTCTTACATTACCGTTCCATCTCCTTGAGATGAGCATTTTTAAAGTATCCTCTGAAAATCGCTTAGCGGGAATATTGAATTCCTCGCAGTAGAGGGAGAGATAGTGATTTGCAATCAGGGGGATATCTTCTGGGATCTCACTAAGAGATGGTGTTGTAATCGAGACGACATTCAGTCTATGATAAAGATCTGGTCTAAATTGATAGGAGGCAATTTTTTCCTTGAGGTTCTGATTGGTTGTAGCAATGACCCTTACGTCAATCTTATAAAATTTTGTATCACCCAAAGGCCTTATCTCCTTTTCCTCCAGGACCATCAATAGTTTTGCCTGAAGTATTGTTGGAAGATCACCAATCTCATCGAGCAAGAGAGTCCCGCCATTGGCAGTATTAAAAAGACCAATCTTATCCTGAATGGCTCCAGTGAAGGCCCCTTTTTTATAACCGAAAAGTTCGCTCTCTAAGATATTTTCGGGAATTGAGGGACAGTTTATTGTAACAAAGGGTTTATCCGCTCTGTGACTTAAGGCGTGGATCATTCTCGCAGCCAAGTCTTTACCTGTTCCTGTTTCACCTGTGATAAGCACCGTTAAATCCGTTTTTGCAACAACCTTTATCGTCTCCAAAAGTCTTGTGATCGGAGGAGATTTACCCACAAATCCCTCAATGGTCTCCCTCTCTTTGATTTTCTTTTCAAGATCGATATTTCTTTTAATTAACTTATGATGTTCAAGAGCCTTTTTAAGAGTATGCAATAACCTCTCCTCATCGAAAGGCTTTGTAATATAATCATAAGCCCCAAGTTTAAGGCTCTTCACAGCATCTTCAATACTTCCATAGGCTGTCATCATGATCACTAAGGTAGAATGATCCTTCTCCCTAATCTGTTTCAGGAGATCTAATCCATTCATCCCAGGCATTCTGATATCTGCAAGTACAATACTGAAAGATTCTTTCGAGATCATCTCAATTGCCTTTTCCCCGCTTTCTGCTATGTATACCTCCGCACGAAGCTCCTCTCTCAAGAGCCTTTCGAGAAATTTAAGCATATCGGTCATATCATCAACTACAAGAATAGATTCTTTCATTTTTTTCCCTTATCCCGAAAGATTTCTAACTTTGCTTCCTTTTCATGTTTAATGGAAGCCATATTCTAAAGGTTGTCCCCTTTCCTTCCTCACTTTCAAATGAGATTTCTCCTCTATGTTCTTTAACTATTCCATAACTCACCGCAAGCCCGAGACCGGTCCCCTTTCCGGGTTCTTTAGTAGTAAAGAAGGGTTCGAAAATCCTGGGCTGAATATTTTTAGGGATCCCACGTCCATTATCTGAGAAGACGATTAAAGCCCCTTCCTTTGTTTTATCATAGCGGGTAGTTACATGAATTTTACCTCCAGAATCTATTGCCTGAAAGGCATTTATAAGGAGGTTCATGTAAACCTGTTTCATCTTATCGATATCCATGAGCATAGGAGGGATAGAAAGGTCAAAATCCCTTGCTATCACTATCCCATTTCTGCTAAACTGGTTTTCAACGACAGAGATTACAGATTCTAAGGTGTTATGGATATCTGCTTCAATGTATTGTGGTTTTTTCTGTCTGGAAAAATTAAGGAGGTCTTCAACCACCTTTTTACACATCTGGGCATTTCGGTGAATCACCTCCAGGTCTTCCTTCATCCCATCAAGGAATGCTTCTTTCTTCAATAATAACCTTATGTATCCAAGTATGATGGTCAATGGATTGTTGATTTCATGAGCCACCCCCGCTGCAAGCTGACCGATAGAGGCAAGCTTATCAGCCTCTCTTATCCTCTCTTCCATCCTCTTTCTCTCAGTAATGTCCTTGATAATGCATTCATAGCCGCAAATTTTATTGTCTCCATCCTTCCTCAGTGTCGCCGTGATCAATGCGTTTATCTCAACACCATCTTTCCTTTTAAAAATGGTTTCGTAGTCTTTCACAAACCCCTTTTCCTCGATATTGTGGAGAAAACCATCCAGGGCTTCCTTCTTTATGAAGAGATTATTTAGAGACATTTCCTTGAAAAATTCCTCTTTGCTTTCATAACCCCATAACTCAATCCCTGAATGATTGACATCCCTTATAGGGCCTTCACAATCGATCAGAAGAATCGCATCCTTGGACCCTTCAAATATGCGGCGGTATTTCATTTCTGAAGAGATTAATTCATCCTGTGATGTTTTAAGATGGGAGATCATCTGATTAAATGATCTAACCACCTCGGATATCTCATCATCTCCCTTTACATCAAACTTCGCATCGAGACCTATCTCTCCTGTAACCACAGACTTAAAAAAGGAGCTTACTCTTCTTAACGGTTTTACAAGAACCATATAATGGAAGTAGTTTAAAATTAAAAAAGTGGCCACGATTCCAGAAAGACCAAGGATGAATATGGAAAATGCCAATTGAGTTATCTGACGAAATGCTTCGTCTACAGGTATAGCAACCGATTCCACCCCTGCTATATTACCGATCTTCCTATAAAAACCATGATCCCTTCCATAAATCTTAAGAAGAGATTTAGGTGCACAGGAGGGATCTCCATGACATATGAGACATTGGGCTTCCGTAATGACAGGCTTTTGATGAACAAAATATCTCTTTCCTTCTCTTTTAATCAGCCCCTTCCATTCTTTGGCTTCATTGGGATTTTTTGAGAATCTGTTTATAAACTCCTTTTCCATTTCGTTTGCGAGATTCTGTGGATTTCTGGGATCTATTGCAACCCTTCTATATTCATATTCTGGGAATTTCCTTATAAACCTTTTTGTAATACCCCTCGTGACGAAGGTTGTAGACATGGCCTCCTGAATAAATTCATCCTTTGGTAATATATGGAACATCTTAGGTCTCAGCTCATCCTTGATGTATTCAATGGTGGCATCAATATAAGAAAAGAGAATCTCTGTTCTCCTGTAAGTCTCTTTCAAATAAAGCTGCTTCACATAGTAGTAGAAGAGGAGGGAGATTGCACTGAAGGTAATACAGAGGATAATCCCGATACCGAGCATAAGCTTTTTTGTCAATTTAATATTTCTTATCCCGGCCATCTGGACCTCCTTTTAACCTTAGAAATAAATTCCCTTGGGGCAGTGCAAATAAATTATAGCACTGTAAGATAATTTTTGCATCTAATTTGAATATTTCAATTCTAAATTTAAAAATTTTATTGAAAATTATTTTTATTTTCAACGACTACTTATATTCTATGGCTATGGCACATTTATTGCTTTATAAATTAAGGTTTTAGGTTAAAAATATATTTTTACAGTTTTTAATATATTATAAAAGGAGGGAATTCAATGGAGAATAACACCCCATTAGTCGATGAACTGGAAAAGGGACCTTGGCCGAGCTATATAAAAGAGATAAAAAGGGCTGCAAAAAAGAATAAGGCGGCAGAAGACTTGCTTGGAATACTGGAACTCTCTTTTAAAGATAAGGTAACTCACTGGAAACATGGTGGGATTGTCGGTGTGACAGGTTATGGTGGAGGGGTGATTGGAAGGTATTCTGATGTGCCTGAAAAATTTCCAAATGTGGAATCCTTCCATACCCTTCGTGTTAATCACCCTGCAGGATGGTTCTATACAACCAGGGCCTTGAGAAAAATTTGTGATGTATGGGAGAAGTATGGCAGTGGGTTAACCAATTTCCACGGCTCAACGGGTGATATAATCCTTTTAGGGACAACTACAGCCAACCTGCAGCCATGCTTCGATGCATTGACTGAGGTAGGATATGACTTAGGAGGTTCAGGATCGTGCCTAAGAACTCCTACAGCCTGTATAGGGCCTGCTCGTTGCGAATGGTCATGTATCGATACACTTGATATGGTCTATAATCTGACGATAGAGTTTCAGGATGAGATTCATCGTCCACGATGGCCTTATAAATTTAAAATTAAGATTTCTGGATGCCCAAACGATTGTGTGGCAGCCATTGCAAGGGCGGATTTGACCATCATCGGTACATGGAAGGATAGCCTGAAGATTGATCAGAAGGCTGTCAAAGAATATGTGAAAGATGGTTTTGATATCAAGGCACTTGTGGTTGATAAATGTCCAACAAATGCCCTCAAATGGGATGAAAAGGGAGAGAAACTTAAGGTAATTCCAAAGGATTGTGTCAGATGTATGCACTGTATCAATAAAATGACCAAAGCAATTCAACCTGGCGCTGATAAGGGGGCTACAATTTTGATTGGTGGAAAGGCGCCTATCCTTAAGGGGGCAATGCTTTCATCTGTAATTGTTCCTTTTATGAAAATTGAGCCCCCCTATACAGAAGTGAAAGAGCTTATACGTAAGATCTGGGATTGGTGGGATGAAAATGGGAGGACCAGAGAGAGAGTAGGAGAGTTAATCGAAAGGTTAGGAATGAGAAACTTTCTTAAGGCCATTGGGTTAAAGCCGACACCACAGATGATCAAAGCGCCAAGAGCGAACCCATATGTCTTTTTCTAAGAGAGGAGGTTGAAAATGGCGAAGACAGATATAGGGCCACCAAATTTTCAAGAGATGTTACCTGAAGTTATAAAGAAAAATTATGGAAAGTGGAAGTATCATGAGATCTTAAAACCTGGGATAATGCGTCATGTCTCCGAAACAGGAGATGAGGTCTTTACAGTTAGGGTAGGTTCCCCTCGTCTGGTCAGTGTCGATTTTATACGGGATATCTGTGACATTGCTGATAGGTATTGTGATGGATACCTCCGATTTACCAGTAGATATAATATTGAATTCATGACCCCCCAAAAGAAGAACATTAAGCCTATAGTTGATGCAGTGAAAAGGATTGGGCTTCCAGTTGGAGGTACGGGAAATGCCATATCCAATATTGTTCACACTCAAGGGTGGGCTCATTGCCATAGTGCAGCCACGGATAGTTCGCCAATCGTTAAATCTCTCATGGACGAACTCTACGAATACTTTACCAGTATGAAACTTCCGGCACTTCTTAGAATCTCTCTGGCTTGCTGTATAAATATGTGCGGGGCTATTCATTGTTCAGATTTAGCGATTGTTGGAGTTCATACTAAGGTACCCAAAATTGATCATGAGAAGGTAGGAACAATTTGTGAGATTCCCACCACCCTTGCTTCTTGTCCCACTGGAGCGATCCGTCGCCATCCTGATAAAGAGATCAAGAGTGTTGTTATCCGAGAAGACCTCTGTATGTATTGTGGAAACTGTTATACTGTTTGTCCAGCCATGCCTCTTGCTGATGCAGAAGGGGATGGTGTTGCCATTTATGCTGGAGGTAAAGTTTCCAATGCGAGAAAACCACCTATGTTTTCCCGTTTGATCGTCCCCTATCTTCCAAACAACCCTCCCCGATGGCCTGAAGTGGTGAACACTATTAAAAAGATTGTTGAGGTTTATGCCAAAAAGGCTAATAAGTATGAGAGAATGGGGGAGTGGATTGAGAGAATCGGTTGGGAACAGTTTTTTGAGTTAACAGGAATACCCTTCGTCGAACAACACATTGACGACTTTACCTATGCGAGAGAAACTTGGAGAACCACCACCCAGTTTAAGTGGTAATAATACCAAACCCTCTTAATTTAAAAGGGGGAAAAGTGGGATTAAATGTTGAGAAAGAAGGTAATCAATGAGTGAAGAATTGAAGGAAAGTATATTAAAATATTTGGCCACAGTGAGCCAGGCAAAGAATAAGGATGTAGCGAGGGCTGTAGGGCAGGATAAGAGTCTTGTGGATAAGGCCATTGCAGAACTGGCGAAGGAAGGAAAGATTGAATACCGAAGCTTTGGCGGCATCACTTATGTTACTCTACCTGGTAAACATGAGACCTGATAGAAATGGCAAGAGGTGATCATTTAGTCCATAATGATCGAACCTATGGTTGTCTTCTAATTTCCTCGCCTCAGGGTCACGCGGGCAAAACCATTGTTGCGGTTGGGTTATGCAAATTGCTTTCAGAGCAAGGCCTTTCAATTCAGCCCTTTAAGAAAGGCCCTGACTATATCGACCCATCCTGGCTCACGATTGCATCAGGAAGAAAATGCCGTAATCTTGATCTTTTTTTAATCCCAAAATATAAATTAGTTCAATCTTTTGAAAGGGCCTTTGAAGAAACTGATCTTGCCATTGTGGAAGGGGCGATGGGACTTTATGATGGTCTGGATTCAAACGGAACAACCGCTCATATAGCACAAATCTTAAAAATTCCTGTAATTCTTGTGGTAAATGTGTCTCGAATGACTGGAAGTATTGCAGCGATGGTCTCTGGATATCAGAACTTTGAGGAAGATGTGAATATTGGAGGGGTTATTCTGAATCATGTTTCGGGGAAAAGGCATGAGATAAAATTAAGAGATGCTGTTGAAAAATTTTGTCAAATTCCTGTCGTTGGAAGTATTCCCCGAGATATCGACCTAAAGATTCCAGAGCGCCATCTTGGTCTCATCCCTTCATCAGAAACCGATGAAGCAGGATCAATAATCGAACTTATTGGCCGAAAGCTTGAACCCTATCTCGATCTGGATAATATCTTAACTATCGCCCGAAGTTTTAAAACTAATAATTCCCACTACACCCCCTTACTAAAGGGGGGAGAGGGGGGATTAGCCCAAATGAATTACACTTCCAGCCAAAACCTGAAAACTAAGATTGGAGTGATTCGCGACAAGGTTTTCAATTTTTACTACCCGGAGAACCTCGAAGCATTGGCCGAGGCTGGAGCTGAATTGATCTTTATTGACTCCTTAAATGATAGATTGCCTGATATTGATGGTCTTTATATTGGAGGTGGGTTTCCAGAATTCTTTCTTGAGGAATTAGAGAAAAACTATGGATTAAGAGAAGATATAGCCAAGGGAATTAAAGCAGGCCTTCCTGTCTATGCTGAATGTGCAGGCCTCATGTATTTATGTCGAAAGATCCACTGGCAGGGTCAATCTTATGAAATGGTGGGAGTCATTCCTGCTGAAGTAGAAATAGGTGATCGGCCTCAGGGGCATGGTTATGTGATTGCACATGTCATATCCGAAAATCCTTATTTTCCTATTGGCTCCACCATTCGAGGCCATGAATTTCATCATTCTAAGATAATAATCCATGAAAGTGTGAGGTTTGTTTATCAATTAAGTAAAGGCTATGGGGTTGACGGTAAAAATGATGGTATTTTATACAAAAATATGTTCGCTACATACACTCACTTACATGCATTGGGAGCAACCTTTTGGGCAGAAGGTTTTGTTTCACTTGCCGAAAGGGAAAGAAAAAGGATATAGGGAGGTAAGAAATGGCTGAAGAGCGTATGGAGGTAAAGTGTCCGGTATGTGGAAGAGAGATGGAGATAAGCAAGGTGGGTGCCCTTTATGGTGCTGTGGCTGGGAAGCCGAGGGCAACAAGCACTTATAAAGAGAAGACCTATTATTTTGATAGTAAGGCCTGCAAAAAGCAGTTTGATGAATCCCCAGAAAAATTTATTAAAGGATAAGGAGGGTAAAGATGGCTAAGGCAATGCTTGGTGGTATTGAGATTGAAATTGATGAGGATGGGTTCATCCAGGAACCTGATAAATGGAACAAAGAGGTAGCTGAGGATCTGGCCAAAACAGAGAATGTTTCCTCCATGAACGATGACCATTGGAAGGTGGTCAATTATCTCAGGGATTATTATCTTAAATTCGGGATTGCCCCTCCGATTCGAATGTTATGTAAACAGACAGGTTTCGATCTGAAGATGATCTATCAACTATTTCC
>JBBIRM010000109.1:8191-9368 GCA_037441765.1 Deltaproteobacteria bacterium
ATGGCACCTTTGGACAAAAACTCTGGTCCATGATTCTTGACATTCTCTTTTTAAGAGAATTTTATCATCGAAATAAGAGATTCTGGTATTTCCTTTATCCCTTTCATCTCGGGGTTTATTTGCTCATCCTCTGGCATGCCTTTTTTCTTTTTAATACCATGATAATCCAAATCGTTGAATCTGTTTTCATTTGGGGACGATTATGGGGGCACGTTGCGACAGGGCTGACCTTTGTTGGAAGTGTAGGAATATTGATTAAAAGGATTGTGGACCAAGATTTAAAAGTCTATTACCCACCGATACACTATTTGAAATGGCTTTTTATAATACTCATTCTATTTGAGGGATTCTATGCGGTCCAATTTTATTTTGGTTCTATTTTTGAGGATCTACTTCTTCAGTTTCATCCTAATATCGCCACAACATCTCATTTACTGTTCGCTTCGGTATGGTTAATTTATTTGCCCTTTAGTCATGTCTATCAAATCTTTTTTAGATATTATCATTATTTGCGATGGGATGAGGTGCCAAACCGGAGAGGAAGCGAGATTGAAATGAAGGTTAAAGAACATTTGGAACGGCCTGTGAGTTGGTCTGCTCCTCATATTCAATCTGGAAAACGATGGAGGGAAGTTGCCTCGGAACTTCAGCCTTATATAACAGAATCCAAATAGATGTTTTTTAAATGATTAAACACGAAAATTTCCTTTCGACAATGTTCAGTGCGTCTTATCATTCCCGCGCAGGAGGGAATCCAGAAAGGACATAGAGTCGAAAAAAAAGATCCCTCGATTCCTGCTTTCGCAGGAATGACATAATAAACAGTCATGACTGAAAGAAAAAAAATTCGATTGCAGGATATAAGTCTTCCTACGGATGAGCCTCTTATTACAGTAATGCCTGATGATCTGATGCCACTTCCTCCCCCTTTAGACCGAAAAGAGGAGAAAGTGCCTTATCAACCTCTTTCCGAGGATCAAAAGAAGAATTATGAATGCTCTCTTGATGGGGTCTCGGCCCTTGCTCTTCATAAACCCAAAAGCAAAGAGGAGGAAAATATACTTGTTGGAAAATTCCTTAATGGTCTTAAGAAACTCCTCTCTCAGAATGATAATTGGCTCTTCTGGCAACCATTGATTCAATCCCTTGATAGCTGTGTTAGGTGCCAGACTTGCAG
>JBBIRM010000110.1:0-9328 GCA_037441765.1 Deltaproteobacteria bacterium
AAAGGATTGGAAGGGATCGTCACCATCATACTTGCTGGAGGTAAGGGAACACGAATGAATTCTGATCTGGTCAAGGTCCTTCATCCCCTCCTGGGCGTTCCCATGCTTTATTACCCAATCGACCTCTCTTTAAATGGAATCCAGGCTGAAAAGACAATTGTCGTCGTTGGTCACCAGGCGGATAAGATTAAGGAGGAGTTTAAGCATCTGCCGGTCCAATTTGTTCTGCAAAAAGATCAACTGGGTACAGGCCATGCAGTTCTGCAGGCAATTCCCTATCTTAAAGAATTCCATGGCACAGTATTGGTCCTCTGTGGAGATGTCCCTCTGGTTAAGGCAAACACCATTCGTTCCTTTGTGGATGTATTTTTAGAAAACGAGTCCACCCTCTCAGTGCTCACTGCCGTGGTGGGAGATCCTACAGGTTATGGCCGAATCATCCGAAGCCCGGAGGGCTGGTTAGAAAGGATCGTAGAGGAAAAGGACGCACTGGAAGAAGAGAGACTGATCCGTGAGATCAACACAGGGATATACTGTGTGAAGGCCCCCTACTTGATCGAGGGTCTAAAAGAGATACGGTCTGAAAATGCTCAAGGGGAATATTACCTGACAGACCTGGTTCAGATTATCAGGAGAAAAAGATTGAGATGCTCGGCCCATATGGTAGAAAATCCTGTAGAGGTGATGGGGATTAACACCCGAATTGATCTTGCCATCGCCCATGAGGTGCTCAGGCAAGAGAAACTCAGGGAATTGATGCTTTCAGGAGTAACCATCATTGACCCAAAAAACACCTATGTCGATCGGACAGTTGAGATCGGGAGGGATAGCGTCCTCTATCCCAATTGTATCCTCCAGGGGAAGACAAAGATTGGCCAGCGTTGTGTCATCGAATCCAATTCCAAGATTACCGATTCCCTCATTGGGAATGAGGTGATCATCCGTCCAAACTCAGTCATTACAGAAAGCAGAATCGAGGAGGGTGCCACCATTGGCCCATTTGCTCACCTTCGGCCTCTTAGCGAGATTAAGAGCAGGGCGAAGATTGGAAATTTTGTAGAGGTGAAAAAATCAGTCATTGGAAAGGAATCTAAGGCCAATCATCTCGCCTACATAGGGGATTCAACAGTTGGAGAAAAGGTGAACATAGGGGCTGGGACGATCACCTGCAACTATGACGGACTGCAGAAGCATCAGACCGTTATCGAGGATGGAGTCTTTGTTGGATCCAATGTAGAGTTAGTGGCCCCAGTCAAAGTGGGGAAGAATGCCACCATCGGTGCAGGGACCACCGTCACCAAGAATGTCCCGGAGGGGTCTTTGGCCATCAGCAGGGTGAAACAGAGAAACATTAGGGGATGGAGTGAGAGAAAGAAAAATTTAAATAAAAAACGTACCAAGAAGAAGGTTTAACCCATGTGTGGCATCATCGGATATGTTGGCTCTAAAGAAACGACTGAAGTCCTCATCGAGGGCCTCAAGCGACTGGAATACAGAGGTTATGATTCTGCTGGCATTGCGGTTTTTCATCAGGGCCGAATTGAGATCAGAAGAAAAAAGGGGAAATTGACCAACCTCAAAGAACTGATTGGACAAGAGGCCTTTGATGGAAGAGCAGGGATCGGCCATACCCGATGGGCTACGCATGGAAGACCTTCTGACGAAAATGCACACCCTCATAAGGCAGGCAGGGTTGCGGTGGTTCACAATGGAATCATCGAAAACTATCTCGCCCTAAAAGAAGACCTCAAAAAGAAAGGCCACCATTTCACCTCTGAAACAGATACGGAGATCATCTCCCACCTGATCGATGAATTCCTTCAAGAAGGGTCCCCACCCTTGATCGCTGTGAGAAGAGCGATGGAAAGAATCAAAGGCTCCTATGCCTTGGGCATTTTAGTTGAAGGAGAGGAAAGGGCCTTGATCGCATGCCGAAATGAAAGCCCATTGGTCATAGGATTGGGAGAAGGTGAATACTTCATCGCATCGGATATTCCTCCTATCCTTCCCCATACCAGGAATTTTATTTTTATGGAAGATGGGGATATTGCCTATCTTTCCACAGAGGGGATAAAAGTTTTTGATTTGAAAGGAAAGGAAATTTCAAGGGATACGAAAAGGGTGGACTGGAGCCCTTTGATGGCAGAAAAGGCAGGCTATAAGCATTTTATGCTCAAAGAGATTTTTGAACAGCCCCGAGCAGTGATCGATACCATTCGAGGCAGAGTCTCGGAGGAAAAGGGGGATGCTATCTTTGAAGATCTCCATTTAGATCAGAAGGTATTGAAAAAAATAAGAAAGATCACTCTGATCGCATGCGGGACTTCTTATCATGCTGCCTTGGTTGGCAAGTTTTTCTTTGAGGGATTCTGCCAAATCCCGGTGGAGGTAGATATCGGATCAGAGTTTCGATATAGAAACCCCCTCATCGGCGAGTATACCTTGCTCATTGCAATCTCCCAGTCTGGGGAGACGGCTGATACCCTGGCTGGATTGAGGGAAGGGAAGAGAAAAGGTGCTATGACATTGGCCATCTGTAATGTCGTAGAGTCAAGTTTAGCCAGAGATTCCGACTATGTGATCTATACCCACGCAGGGCCTGAGATTGGAGTGGCCTCTACAAAGACCTTTATCACCCAATTGGTCATCCTTTTCCTGCTTGCATTAAGGATGGGAAGAGAATTGGGGACAATTTCAGTTCAAGAAGGAAGGGCCCTCATTGAGGAACTGATTAAGATCCCACATCTGATGGAAGAGACGCTTAAATCTTCAAAGCAGGTGATTCAGATTGCAAAGAAGTATCTTCATGCCAAAGACTTCCTTTACTTGGGAAGGGGGATCAATTACCCCATTGCCCTTGAAGGGGCACTCAAGTTAAAGGAAATCTCTTATGTTCATGCGGAAGGTTATCCTGCTGGCGAGATGAAGCATGGTCCTATTGCCTTGATCGATCGGGAGATGCCTGTGGTTGTCTTGGCCCCAAAAAACGATGTTTATGAAAAAATCCTCTCCAATATAGAAGAGGTGAAGGCAAGGGAGGGGATGGTGATCGCCCTTGCCTCTCCATCGGATCGAGAGATTGGCAGGAAGGTGGATGATGTGATCTACATCCCTGAAACCCATCCATCCCTCGCCCCCATCCTCCTCACCATCCCTCTACAACTTTTGGCTTACTATATGGCCGATTTTAAAGGAACCGATGTAGACCAACCCAGAAATCTGGCAAAAAGCGTCACTGTTGAATAAACACTTTGCATGCCTCGTTTTAAAGTATTAAAATGTTAAGTGCTGACAGAAAAGGTCTTGTCTCAATTAATACCAAATGTCAAAGTTCAAAGGAATTCCAAGATCAAAATTTCCAAATATTCTGTAAACCGAGAGTATAATCTATGTCCCTTCTCAATGATCTCAACCCTCCGCAGAAGAAGGCGGTTTTAGAAACAGAAGGACCAATTCTGGTCTTTGCAGGGGCAGGAAGTGGAAAGACAAGGGTCTTGACTTATCGAATCGCCTACCTGATTCAAGAGAAAGGGGTCCCTCCTTGGAATATCTTTGCTGTCACTTTCACCAATAAGGCTGCAGAAGAGATGAGGGAGAGGGTGGAAAGGCTTCTTGGAAGGTCAGCCCGAGGGGCCTGGATCTCAACCTTTCACTCAGCCTGCGCTCGAATATTGAGGCAACATATCGAACTCTTGGGGTTTAGGAAGAATTTCGTTATCTATGACGAACAGGATCAGGAGCGACACCTTAAAAACGTGATGAGGGAATTGGAACTCGACTTCCGAATGTTTCACCCGAAGGCCTTTCAATCAGCCATCGACCATTTAAAGAACGAAGGCATTACTCCAGACCAATATCATCCTTCTCCCTTTAACATCTTTCAGAAAAGACTGGCCTTGGTTTACCAGAGATACCAGGAAGACCTCCACCGAAATAATGGGCTCGATTTCGGTGATCTTCTCCTCTTTGTCAAAATCCTTTTTAAACGTTTCCCAGAAGTTCTAAAAACTTATCAGACCCTATGCCGTTATGTGATGGTCGATGAGTTTCAGGATACCAATCTGATCCAGTATCATCTCATCAAACAGATTGTGGCGGATCACCAAAACCTATGCGTTGTAGGAGACGATGATCAATCCATTTACCGGTGGAGAGGGGCAGAGGTAGGTAATATTCTAAATTTTGAAAAGGATTTTTCTAATGCGAAGGTCATCACCCTGGAGCAGAACTATCGTTCCACTCAAAACATTCTTCAGGCAGCCAATCACATGGTGCGCCAAAATCGCATGAGGAAGGAAAAGGCTCTCTGGACGGAGAACCTCGAGGGAGACCCCCTGACCCTTTATGTGGCTGAGGATGAGAAGGACGAGGCCAGGTTCATCGTCCAAAAAATAGAGGAGTGGATTCAATCCTCTTCAAAGGGGATTAAAACTTATCGCGACATCGCTGTCTTTTATAGAATTAATGCCCAATCCCGAGCCATTGAAGAAGAACTGGTGAAAAACAGGATTCCCTATACTGTAGTGGGAGGTTTGAAGTTTTATGAACGTAAAGAGATCAAAGACATCCTGGCCTATCTCAGGCTGATAACAAATACTTCAGATGGCCTGAGCCTGAAGCGAATCCTCAATGTCCCCCCCAGGGGGATTGGTGAAAAGACCATAGAGAAGTTGGAAGGTTTCTCAAGGGGAAAGGGGATTTCCCTTTACGAAGGGATGAAACAGTCTCTTAAGGAAGAGTGGCTTTCTTCCTCCATTAGAACAAAGATAGAAGATTTCATCCAAATGGTCGAGGAGATGAAAGAGGAGGCCAAAACCCTCTCTCTCAGCGGACTTACCTTAAACCTCCTTAGGAGGACAGGGTATCTCCAGAGATTGAAAGAAGAGTCGACCGATGAGGCCTATTCAAGATTGGAAAACATCGAGGAACTGATTAATGTGATGACAGAATATGAAAAAAGCGATGAGGAAGTTTCGATTGAGTCATTTTTGGATAAGGTCTCCCTGGTCACTGATGTGGATCTCTATGAAGATAAGGGGAATCGAGTCTCCCTGATGACACTTCATTGTGCAAAAGGGCTTGAGTTTCCAGTGGTCTTCATCGTTGGGGTTGAGGAGGGGCTCCTACCCCACTATCGAAGGGGAGAAGAGATCGAGGATATGGAGGAGGAAAGGAGGCTTTTCTATGTAGGAATTACCCGCTCAAAAGAGAAGATCTTTCTTTCAAGGGCGGAGAGAAGATCCACCTTTGGAATCGGCCGGGCCAATCTCCCCTCTCGTTTTCTTGAAGACCTTCCAATGGAATTAATCCAGTTTGAAGAGAGACCACAAAGTGGAAAAACCCTTTTCCCAGAAGAACCCATCGGAGTCCTCTATCAAGAGCATAGGATTGGTTATGAACGGGAATTCCAAGAAGAAAGGGAGTTTCCTGAAAATCGAGTGTTAACCGATTCAATGAAGGAGGTGACCTGGATTCCTGAAGGATTTATCCCCCTTCAAATAGGGATGAAGGTAAGACATCCAAAATTTGGTGAAGGAAGGGTTCATTCCATAGAGGGAATGGATGGAGATCAAAAAGCAACCATCTTTTTTCAAACGGTTGGGAGCAAACGTCTAAAAGTCCGTTATGCAAGATTGGAGATCCTCGAATGACTTAACTAAGAAATTTGGAGGCGCCATGAAGAGCTACTTTATCCTTTCAGCCATTGGAAAAGATCGGCCTGGAATTGTGGCTGATGTCTCAGAAGTGATTTATGAATGTGGGGGGAATATCGAGGATTCGAGTATGAGCCTCCTTCGAAACCACTTTGCCCTTTTACTCCTCTTTTCAACAGAAAGGGAAGAGGTTAAGCATAAACTTGCTACTGCCCTAAAACGCCTGGAGTGGGAGAAAAACTTGACAGTCTTCTACTCTCCCATCACCTTTGAAGAGGCCCATCCCAAAATCAAGGAGGAGTCTCAACGTTTCAGAATCACCACTTCTGGGATTGACCATGCAGGTATTGTCTTCAGGGTCTGCCGACTCCTTGCGGATAGACGAATCAATATTGTAGATATGAAGACTCATCGGTTGCTTTCCGCAGAAAGTGGAACACCCATTTTTGAGATGGAAATAGAAATTGATGTCCCCCTTTCAGTTCCAGAACAGGGGTTAAGGGACGATCTTCATCACCTTGCAAGCGAGTTGATGATCGACCTGGTTTTGGTAAAAGAGGTTTAAAATCCCTCCAACAAAATCCTTCTGCACTGCCCAAAAGAGGCAGGCAGAAGGATTAAAGAAGAAATCTGGCCCCCGCCAATGTAAATATCTTAACAGACTGAATAAGTTTTGAAATCTCTACATATTCGTTGGGTTGATGGGCCAATGCGGCGTTGCCTGGACCACAGATGATCATGGGGGTTTTGAGAACAGGAACAAAGGCTACCGCATCCGTATAATATCGAACCCCCTTTGGTACTGGCCTTTCTCCTGTCACCTCTTCAACAATTTCAAAAAAACCTTTTACCACGGGTTCATTCGGTGATGTCTCAATAGGGATACGGTCATTGATTACCCTGACCGAAGCCTTAAAATCAGGAATTCTCTTGCTCAGATCTGAGATCAGATTTTCGACCTGCCTGACCATTTCCTTGTGATCCTGACCGGGAACTGTCCTCATATCTACAGTCACCGCACAATGATCTGGGACGACATTGGTCTTCACCCCTCCAGCAATCGTGTTAATGCTCTGGGTGAACCCTCCCAAAAGTGGATGTTCTTTAAAAGGAAAGACAAACTTTTGCAATTCAGTGATAAACGAAATCATCATCATCACTGCATTCCGACCCAACTCTGGCATCCCACCATGGGCTGTTTTCCCGTGGGTTGTAATCTCTAACCATAGTGCCCCTTTCTCTGCAATGAAGACCTCATTGTTGCTCGGCTCAGGGATCATCACAGCCTGAACAGGTCCAAGGTCTTTCCGTTGAGCAATGGAGGTGGCTCCGATGGAGTCCACTTCTTCGCCTGCTGTAACAGCCAATATCAGATCCCCTTGAAGAGGGAGCCGAGCCTCTTTAATGGTCTTTACCGCTACCATCAAGACAGCAAGTCCGCCTTTCATATCCGCAGAACCCCGACCCCAAACTCTTCCCTCAACGACCTCCCCACCAAAAGGTTCATTGCTCCACTTCTCACTACCTACAGGAACAGTATCCAGATGGGCATTGAAAAGAAGACCTAGCTTTTTACGAGCACTTCTTTGGCAGGCTAATACGCTTGCCCGGGTCGGGCTATGGTTTATCAGTTCAACTTCCAGACCAGCCTCCTTTAAATATGAGGAAACATATTCTGCCACTGGAAGTTCATCCCCGGGTGGATTCACGCTTCTGATTCGAATCAATTCCTGACAGAGTTTTACAACCTCTGCCTCATTGATAGAACTTATTAGATTTTTTATATCCATATCTTTTTAGAACCTCCGAAAGAATTAGGCGCTCTTTTGAGGCCTATACATGAGTCTGGCAATCAGTATTGTACCAAATACTGCTAATGGGATCACGACATAAGGTTTCCATTTTAAAAGGATTGGAATCAGTGCCAGCAACAGGGCAATGGGCGCATATCTTTTTCCCCTTAAGGCAAATTGCCCAAAGACTGCACCAAATACTGCAGGAAGTAAGAAACGTTTGAAGGCATCTTGAAGCCAGGGAGGAAAGAAAGTGACAAACCAACCTGTGGCCACTGCTCCTATAAAGACGGCGATGATGCTTAACCAGATGGAGATGGCGATCCCCACTGTAGCAATCAATTCGCCTTGTTTGCTCCCCTCCTCAACCCCTGCAACAGCCTGTGCCACCGCAGCACAGGGCAGCCTCATATTGGAGATATTGCCTGCTAAAAAGGACATATATGTCCCTGCATCACCCAGTGTCGGATAATAACTGATAGGCTCAATGATAAAGAATGGAACTGCATAGGTAAGGGCTAATCCCATCCCTACCATAATTGCAGATAAGGGTGGGAAGACCCCGTATTGAAAATAGAGCCATGCAGGGGGAAGAAACATCCCCAGGATGGCTAACCCACAGGTAATCATTCCAACTCGGTGTATAGGTTCAGAAAACTCTTTTTGGTAAACTTGAGGATCTATTTCATGAAATTTATTTTCTGCGACCATATTCTCTCCCTCCTTATCCGGCATAAAGTTTTCCAATGATCATGCCACCGAACATGGCAAATCCAAGTGCCCACTCCTTCAGATGGGGTCTTTTAATCCAGTCAGCAAGCAAGAAGAAAAACATGGCAAGAACTCCTCCTGCAATAACGGAGACCATGATCCCACCCCCTTTGGCCAGGCTGCTGGATGCCCAGTAGCCAAATACACCGAGTGTGGCGCAAACAGTTAATACGGAGAGCCATCGGGTATCACCGCCTGCGATCTTTTGACGTGCAGTTCCTAAATATCGAGTAAAAAAACCCGCTGCAATTAGCCAGCCAATGCATGAAACATTCATCACGAAAATGACATTGGCAAACCCGGTCATATCAAAATTTTTCCCTCCAAACTCCTGCCCTGCCCCTGCCGCTGCATTAGAAGCCTGAACCAACTCAGTAAAGACAGAGCCCACCGCTGCTCCCTCCCTCTGCCAAGCCAGGCCTGCACTTAAGGCTACCACTAAGGCAATCATAATGAATATCTCGGACATCACAGGCCCAAATGATGTGATGGCAGCGCCCCGAATAATGGATGTGATATCGCTCTTCTGGAGGCCGTAACGCTTCATAATATTCAGGGCACGGAGCATAAAATAGGTGCACTGATAAAGGGCAATGGCGGCCAAGACTGCACCACAAATCCATATCCAGGGCTCATTAGCGATCTGTTTCCAATCCATATTACTCTACCTCCTTTCTTTTTTCTTTTTGATTGATAATTCATACCCAAGGTTTCAGAATTAATCCCAATTGAGGAGAAACCATCCAAATTCCAAAGATGGATAGCCTATTATCACGAAAACAATAATGTTTCAAGAAAAAAATTTGAAAAAATCATGGGGATTCAAGGGGTCAAGGATTCGAGGGAAATGGTTAAGGCCCAATTAAATTGGAGAAGAACCAAATAGTTCTTCACTGGTAAAGAATGCTGGACTCCCAACTCTTATTGACACCACAATCCGTTAATAATAAAATTTGGATCATCTCCAAAAAAGTTGACAGAATCATGAGGATAAAAGGGGTCAAGGATTCAAGGATTCGAGGGAAATGGTTAAGAATTATAAAGAGTTAAAAAATTGGCAAAGATCATAGCAAATATGTTTAGATTAAAAAATGCAGATACAGGGAGAAG